>DATEMX010000111.1:0-4575 GCA_035275365.1 Polyangiaceae bacterium
GATCGACAGGGTGCGCCCATCGTGCCTGGTCTTGATGGACAATTCGACCGTTTCGCTCTTGAGGGCCCTGCAAAAGCAGCGTCCTCAGCTCCCGCCGGCGGTCATCTTGATGACCGCGTTCCTGCAGGACATCAAGGGCGAGCTCACCAACGTCGAGGGCGTCGTCTACGAAGTGCCCGGCGTGACGGCCTTCGTGCAGCTGCGAACCATCGTTGCCAAACCAATCAACCGGGTCGGCGTCGTACATCGCCCTGCATTCGCCAGGTTCATCGAGCGCGAGCGAACGCTGGCCTCCAAAGAGCAGATCACCCTGGTGACGGCGACCGTCCCGCGCGACCCCTCTCCTCCCGATGTGGCGAGCGCTATCGAGACATTGCGCAAGCACCGTGTCGACGCGCTTTGGATCTTGAACGATAGTGGTCTCATCCGAAGCCCCACGTTCTTGCAAGAAGCCTGGCTGGAACCGGTCGCGGAATTGGGAGTGCCTATCGTGGTCAACGTTCAGACGCTCATCGATCCGCGCCTCCAGTTCGGAACGCTGGCGGTATTGCCAGACCACGAAGCATTGGGGTCGCAAGTGGCCAACATGATCCTCGATCTCGCCGACAACGGCTTCAAGGTCGATGGGCCGCTGATCGAGCTGCCGACCTCGACCATTACGATCGTGGACATGACCCAACTCAACACGAAGTTCGAGCTCCGCAAGGACGCTCAGAAGCACTTTGACAAGGCGTTGCAATAGCCGCTCGCGCTGCCTGCCGATCGCCGAGACGACGTCCCAACTATCCCTTGCTCGGACGCTTCGCCGTGGCTCAGCTCCGTCAAGAATTGTGACGCGCCGCCGCCGAAGCTCGCTCCGTCCGCTTTGGTGGACTTTCGGGCCGAGCTTGGCGATGCTCTCTCCATGGACAACGTCACAACGGCAACCCTTCCTTTGAGAACGGGCGGCTTCATCCCGCGCGTTGGTCTGGGGGTCTGGCAGAGCCCGGCGGGCGCGGTCACGCGCGACGCGGTGCTCGCGGCGCTCCGCATAGGATATCGGCACGTCGACACCGCCAGCATCTATCGCAACGAAGCGGATGTGGGAGGCGCCATTCGCGACAGCGGTGTGCCACGCGAGCAGGTGTTCGTAACGACCAAGCTCTGGAACGCCGACCAAGGCTATGACGGCGCGCTCCGCGCGTTCGACGTGAGCCTGAGACGCCTCGGGCTCGACTACGTCGACCTCTACCTCCTTCATTGGCCGGTCGCGGGCAAACGCCTCGACTCGTGGCGTGCTCTCGAACGTCTCAAGGGCGAAGGCCGGGCGCGCACAGTCGGCGTCAGCAACTTCCTCAAGCCGCACCTCGAAGAGCTCCTCGCCGTGGCCAAAGAGCCGCCCGCGGTCGATCAAATCGAAGTGCACCCGTTTCTCCAGCATCCCGACACGCGCGCGTTCTGCAGCGAGCAAAGGATCGTCGTGGAGGCCTACAGTCCGCTCACGCGCGGCACGAGGCTCGAGCATCCTAAGCTCGTCGAGATCGCTCGGCGCATTGGGCGCACGCCGGCGCAGGTGGTCCTTCGTTGGGGCCTCCAACACGATCTCGTCGTGCTGCCGAAGTCGACGCGCGAGGCGCGCATTGCCGAGAATGCCGATCTCTTCGGGTTCGCCCTCGACGAAGCCGCCATGTCGGAGCTCGATGCGCTCGACGAAGGGCGCGCCACCGGTTGGGATCCCCGCACTCAGCCCTAGAAGTCGGCGGAGGCGTTGACCACTTCGATGGCGAGCAGCCAGCGCTCGCCGGCCCAAGGCCGCAGAGCCGCCCACACCGATTGGCGCAGCGCCGCTTCGATCCTGCCATAGGCGACGTGCGCGCCGGCGAGTGGAAGCGGATCGCATGACCATCACCTTGCCCGTCCTCCGTGAGGGTCTCCACCCAAGGCCCCTTGGCACACACGGTGCTTAAGCGAGAGCATTCCACGAGTAGGAGGCTCCATGGCTCATCGCACCGGCAACGCACTCGAACCACAGAACCGCAGCACTTCGATCGTCACGATAGGTTCAGTCGGCCGCTGGCCGCTCCGCGGCGTCGTCCTCGGCGTAGTCGTCGCTGTCAGCACCGCGTCCGCGTGCGGCGGCGAGCGCCACGAAGTCAAGACCTCGGCCGAAGAGCCGGCGACGTGGCGCCACCGCGGCGTATGGACCGAAAAGCAGGGCGACCACGTCTTCGTCATGGTGGTCGGTTCGGCGACGAGCGCCTCCCTCGATCGAGGATCGGCCATGGAGTCGGCAGAGCAAGCAGCGCGTGAACGAATGGCCATCTACCTGGGGTCGACCGTTCAGGCATTTCGCGAGCGTCTCGCCCGAAGGCGCGAGGTCGCCGCCCGGCGGAGCGACGACGACGAGACCCGTAAGGCCGCCGAGCTCACCAGCCAGCTCGACACCGGCGGCAGGACCATCGCCGAGCGCTCGGTGCGCGGGCTCGAATTCGCCAACTCGTTCGTCGAAAATAGCACCGACACGCTCTTCGTGTTGGGCCGGCTCGATCTCGACGCTTTTCGCAAGACCCTGCTCAGCGATCGCGCGCTTTCGGCGGCCGAGCGAGAGATGGTGTCGAAGAACGCCGACGTGGTTCGGGCTGAAATGGACAGCGCGCTCGAAGAAGCGCGCGAAGCCAAGCCGTGATCCCGAGCGCCGGGCGCTTCGTCCTCCTCGGGATCGTCCTCCTCGGGTGCACGAGCGCCGCGAGCCCACCCCGGTTTCAGGCCGCGGGCGGCGAAGAAGCGGCGCCCCCTTGGGCAACGGGCGGCGCCGAGGCTCTCTACCCGCGCGATCGCTACGTCGTCGGCATCGGAACGTGCGGCTCCGAGAGGCCCGAAGCCGAACGGCTGACGTGCGCAACCGACCGCGCCATCGGGCGAGCCGTCGCCATGGTGCGGCAGCACGTCCGCGTCACCGTGCACCGCGACAGCGCCGTCATCCGCAGGGCATCGAAGGACGACACCGACACCGTCGTCGTCTCCCGAGACGAGCACGTGGGAACGGGGCAAGCCGAGCTCGTCGTCGACGATGTCGCGCCCCGTCAAACGGCATGTCGGCGCGACGTCTGCCATGCACTCGTGGCGCTCGACAGGCTGGCGATGTCGCGCAAAATAGCGCGACGCGTCGCGGCCCTCTCGGCCGATCTGTCGCGCATCCTCGACTCGGCGGAGCAGAGCGAACCCGTCGCCACGGTAGCGCTCCTCTGGCGAGCGGCCCGCCTCGCCGAAGCGATCGACGCCGAATCCGACCTGCTCGTGACGATCGCCGGCCCCTCCGCCGGCCCCGCCAAGGCGTGGGATCGCCTCTACGCGGTGCGCGCGAAGCGCATGGCGTCCCTGTCGGTGTGCATGTCGTCGAGGGTAGCGAACCCGGCACCGGCACGGATCTTCGTGCGCGCGCGAAGCGATCTTCTGACGCGTGGTTTCTCGCGCGTCGCTATCGCCGGCAGCGCTCCCTGCGAGGGCGACGCGATGTGGATCGAGTTCGACGGCTCTTCGCAAGAGCGCGTCGTCGGCGCGACGACCGAGCTTCGGATGGTCGAAGTGCACGGGACGGTTACGCTGTCGTCGGTGGGACGCAAGCTCGCCGGAGCCGAGCCGGTGCTGGGCCGCGGCTTCGCGCGCACGCGCGAGCAAGCCGCGAGCGAGGCCGAGCAAGATTTGGCGGCGAATGTCCAAGAGGCCGTGGCGAAGCTCTTCGGCGCTTCGGAGTCGAACGAGCCGTGACGGCGATCGGTCGGTGCAGGGCTCTCTTGCGATTCGCCTGCGCGAGCGTAGCCCTCTCGTGCTCGGGCGGGCTCGCGTCGAGCTCAACCGACGGGTTGCCCGAGCTCGTCCCCGAGCGCGCCGGTGCGGGTACGTCGAGCGCGGCGGTCTGGAAAGAAGCGATGGATTCGCTCGGCGAACAGCTCGTCAAAAACCTGCGCGGCGTCCCTGTCCAGAACGCCATCAAGCTCGCCATCTTCGACGTCACGAGCCCCCAGGGTGGTCTTTGCGCGCTCGGCCTTACCATCGAAGAAGAACTCACCACCCGGCTCTTCCGATCGAAGCGTTTCGACATCGTCGAGCGGCGACAGCTCTCGACGGTCATGGCCGAGCAACGCATGAGCACCTCCGAATCGCTCGATCCTCGGCAAGCGGCGAAGCTGGGCCGCCTCCTCGGCGCGCAGGCAGTGCTCGCGGGAACGGCCGTAAACGTCTCCGAGGGTTTCCGCGTCTTGCCCAAGATCGTGCTCGTCGAGACGGCACAAATCATTTCCGTCGCAGAGGCCAACGTGCCCGCCATCGTCGCCGAAAAGTACGGAGGGTGCGAGCGCGTACCTCGCACCGACGGGTGGCGAAGCGCCACCGAGACGCGCGACAACGGTTTCACCGAGGACTTCCGCCGCACGGGTATCGGCGGCGTGCCCGACGGTTGGCTCGGCGCCGAACATTATGGCGTCAAGGAAGACGTGCGAGGGCGCCGGTATTTCACCTGCCGCGACTCGGGACCCGCGCGTTTCACCATCCCCGTCCGCGACGTCCCCGACGACTACCGCGTAGAGGTCGCGTTCA
>DATEMX010000112.1:0-5567 GCA_035275365.1 Polyangiaceae bacterium
TCGTGCTCCGCGCCCCAGCGCACGTCGTGGAACATGACGGCTTGGTGGAGCCCCTTTTTCTTGAGCAAGCGTTTCATGAGCTCCATCGGAATGACGTTGCCCTGGTCGGCTTCGGTGGCCGTCGCGATGGTGTCGCCATTCGATTCGGGGCGACAGGTGCCGTTCAAGAGGCCCTCGGCGAGATCGGAGGGCGGCCGGAGAGGGATGAGCCCGAGCTGATACTGCCAGCCCAGACAGTCGGCCTTGAACTCGTCGATCATGTCGAGCACGACCAAGTAGTCACGGAGCTGCTCGCGCGTGGCGTTTTCGTCGAAGTCTTTCGCGCCGCCCTCGCCCCAGTGAAACTGCATCCCCTTTTCTTCGACGAACGAGAGGGCGGCTTCGATTCGCCTGCCGTCGACGCGGCGCCCGCGGTCGATGATCCACGCTTGATCGACCTTGTGCTCGCTGAATCCGTAGCGCGAGAGCAATCGGGGGCCGAAGTAGCCGTTGATCATGCCCATCGAAGTGTCGCCGAGCATGAGAACGAGGATGCGCCGGCGCCTCACGTCGTCGGCGACCTCTCGCGCGATGAGAGCCGCCGTCGCCGAGACGGGCGCGTGGTAGGCGATTTCGCCCTCGTCGTAGGAAATGCGTCCGGTGCTGCACCACTCCGAGAGGCGATCCATGAACGTCTCGTCGGTCGTCCAATCGGGGGCGTCGGTGAACACGCGAGAGAACGGCCTGTCGAGGCTCTCGAGCGAGGCCCCCGTGTTGAGCAGGCCCACGAGGCCGGGCCAGCGCCCGGAAAAGTTGCTGGCCAAAAGGAGCGGGTTGTCTTTGCCGATGACACCTTCGCAAGTGTGCGGAGCGTAGAGCCAGTGCACGCACACGCCGATCATGGGGTCGACGATGGGGCCGAGTTTCTCGATGGCGTGATGGGGCTTCGAGAGAATGCCCGGGACGCGGTAGCTCTCGCGGCCCAACTTTTTCAGGGCAAGCTCGAGTTGGCCGGTGGCCTCCTCGATGTTGGGCATGGCGAGCTGATTGGGGATGTCGCGAGCATCGCCGGGCCAAAAGACGGCAATCTTGGTCTTCATTCGCTTCGCTCCGGTGCGTCGAGGAACGAGAAGTATAGGCGCGATCGGGATCGCGCGACGCAGTTGTTGACGAATTGTGGAGGCTTTGGCGATCGCTCACATGAAGGCTGCCGCGTGGCTCACGGGGCCGGCGTGCCGGCTAACACTACTGCTGCGGATTTTTCGCGTGCCAGATCGATCGTCGGAGCGGGCATACGCCAACTCAAGGACTGACCGTGACGGAGTCCACGGAGACCTACGAAGCGAAGCGCAGCGCACAGGCAGATTTGGGGTGCTCTCGGCTCGAGCGGCGAGCGGTGGCGGCTCGTTCTGTCCGAAACTACGTGGTTCCGACAGCCTCGCCGTCGGGAGCATCGATCGCGGCCGGCGAGAACGTGATAATAGGCGATGCTGATCCCGCGTGGTCGACCGATCTCGCTGACCGATCATGGAAAACCCGTTCGAGAGCTCGTGGGAAGTCGAAGTCGGCGGCGACGACGGCCCGGCCGAGCGCGCAAGCCGCTACGTGGTTCAGAAGGTTCGTGTTCGTTCGGGGCATCGATTCCATCAAGGGCCGCGTCGCCCCGCGCTCGATTGCCGGTCCGAGCTGCCCGCCCTACGCTTCGTTGCCGAAGAGCGACTGCATCGTATCCCGGCGGCCGTCGCGCGCGCCCTCGTCACTTGGGCCAACGGCTTTCCGGTCGAGCTCCTCACATTCGTGCCCTCGCCGGCCTACGTGCTTGCGTTGCAAGCGAGCGGCCGTCGATGCGTTTCATTGCTCGAAGACGGCGTTCCCACGGCACCTCACCGCGGTTCGCTCGACTTTGCGCTCCACGATTTGTGTCATCTCGACAAGTTCGCCGATCCGGAGGACCACCTCGGTCAGGTTGGATTTTTCGCGTGCCTTCACGCGCTCGTGCAGCAGCCGTGCTGGGCCGCCTTCGAGAACGAGTACGATCATACTTTCGTCGCAGACTGGCATCATGTTGCTGCCGACATGAACGGGTCGGCCGTCTTTTTGTTTGCCGCTTTGAAGATGAAGCTCAAGATGGCGGTGCGCCGCCGGCTCGGATCGAACCGAGGCGGTCCGACCATCGAGCATGGCCCGCTCACCGCCGCCGAACTTTCTGCCTACCGCACGGCGCTCGACGAAATCTTGTCGATGCTCGGCTTCGAACCTGCCCTCGCGGATGCGGCGCATGTGACGTCCACGCGTCGTGACGATCCCGCGGCAGCGCTTCGTTTGCAGCGCTTCTTCGAGGAAAGAGGCGCAATTGCACGGAGATGAGGGCGGCATCCATCCCGAACATTCACCGAAATTTTCCGCGTGCTAGCGGGTCTTTTCGCGAGCGTGCGCACCGGCGTTGCGGTTCGCTCCGCGGCCGCGCCGCCGCAAATAGCGGATCATGATCTGTCAGAGAGAAACTGATGCAGTGGTATTAGGTTCGAGATCCGCAATGTAGTTTGACCGGACACTTGTACGGTGCATTTCGCATACGACAAAACGCGATGTGCCCTTGATGCGAGCTTCTCGATGCGCTAATCGCGCCCTTGATGGAAAGCTTTCGCGCAGCACTCGATCGTCTGACGAAGACTCTCGTCTCCGAACTTCTCGACGCCGTCTACGCAGCGGCGGCCGAGCAAGAAGCCGAGAAGCAGCAAAGAGAAACACGAACGAAACCCACTCGGATCTTGCGGCCGGCCGCACCACCAGTAGAGCCCGAGATTCGTCCCGTCGTCGTTCGCCATTTCGACATCCCGGTCGGAAGGCCGCGCGGACAACGCCGGCCCCGCGTTGCCGGCGCGCCTCGCACGCCGCGCGCGCCGCTCACTCCGGCCGAGCCGCAGGTCGTGAAATTCGAAGTCGTTCCGCATCCGGAACGCAAGAACCGCCGCATCGTGATGACACGTCTCGGCTCCGCCTGAGCGGCTCTGCGTTCGCGTAGACGCTATCCCGTGGCTGGCTTGGCACCGCGCACGGACTTACGTGGAACGGCTTTCTTCGGCGGTTTGGCCTCGCCTTCTGTCGCGGTGTCTTGCGTGCTCTCCGCACCCTCCGACGGGCCGGGCGTTGCTCCTTCTGCGCCTGCGTCGTCGTTGGCGGCGGTTTCCGAGAGGCTACGTTTGAGCGCTTCGAAGAGATCGATGATTTGGGCGGCCGGCTGCTCGGGCGCGACGGCGATGTCTTGTCCCGCCACCTTCTGCTCGACGGCGGTCTTCACGCGCTCCACGTATTCGTCGCGGTAGCTATCGGGCTTGAACGCTTCGTTCGTGAGTTGCGCAATGAGCTTATCGGCCAGCTCGGCTTCGACGGGCCGAAACGCAACGGTCGCGCCGGTGTCGACCTCCTCGAACGAGCGCACCTCGCTGGCGTAGTGCGCGTAGTGCAGCATGAGCCCGTTCTTGTAGGGCCTGAGGAGCACGAGCTGCTCTTTGCCCCGCGTCCAGTAGCGACCGACGGCGATCTTGTCGGTGCGCTCCATCGCCTCGCTGAGCAGCCGGTAGGCTTTGTCGCCGCCCTTGTCGGGCCCCAAATAGTAGGTCTTCGCGATGTAGATCCAGTCGACCGAACGAGCCGGCACGAACTCGACGATCTCGAGGCTGTTCGTCTTGGCCGACTCGAGTGCGTCGAGCTCCTCTTCGGTGAAGAGCACGTACTGGTTCTTCGCGTATTCGAATCCCTTGACGAGGTCGTTGCGTTCGACGATCTCGTTGTCGGCAGGGCAGAAGATCTGCTGCTTGATTCTGCCTTTGCACTTCTTATGTATGAGGTTAAAAGAAACGGTTTCCGTGGCGGTCGCCGTATAAAGTTTGACGGGAATCGACACCAGTCCGAAAGAGATCGTCCCAGTTCCGATAGCGCGGGCAGCCATGCGACGAATGCTAGCCGAGGAGTTTTCTTTTGCCGAATAGTTCGCCAAAACTTTCGACGTACACGGCCAAAAGAGACAGGTCGCGAACGAACGAACCGTTCGGCGCTGAACCCGCGTATAGCGGTCTGCCCACGCTCGGCGGAGCGTTCGTCGTTCACCTGCACGACGCGCGGCGGCGCCATTGGGATTTGAGGCTCGAGCTCGGCGGCGTGCTCAAGAGCTTCGCGGTTCCGCGCGGGCCGAGCCTCGACCCCGCTGACAAGCGGCTGGCCGTGGAGACCGAGGACCACCCCATCGAATATCTCGATTTCGAGGCCGTCATCCCGGAGGGCAATTACGGTGCCGGCGCCATGATCGCGTGGGACCGAGGTCGCGTGCGCTACCTCGAAGGCTCCGGTGAAGACGGCGTCAAGCGTGGCAAGATCGATTTCGAGCTCGTCGGTTACAAGCTCCGAGGGCGCTTCGGCCTCGTGCTCACCGGCGAAGAGGGGAGGAGGCGGCAGAGGGCCAAGCCGGCGGCGCGGCACGACGACGAGCTCTCGGGCGGCGATCAACGGGAATGGCTGCTCCTCAAGAAGCCGGATCCGCACGCGAAGAAGGGCTCGATCGTCGACGAGGAGCCACGGAGCGTTCTCTCGGGTCTCACCGTCGAAGAGTTGGCCCAAAGCACCACTGTCAGCCAGCGGCTCGAAGCGCTCGCTGAGAAGGAAGGGGCGCCGCGGGGTTTCGTCGACGGTCGAAAGCTGTCGCCCATGCTCGCCGCGACGACCGATCTTCCGCTCGATCGCGCGGGGTGGATCTACGAGCTCAAGCTCGACGGATTTCGTATCATTGCCGACAAGCGCGGAGACGACGCGTCCATTTTTTTTCGCAAGCTCGGATCGGCCGACTCGACGTTTCCCGAAATCGTCCGCGCCGTGCGAGCCCTCGCCCCCGAACGCGTGGTCTTGGACGGCGAGCTCTTGTCGTTCGATGACGCGGGCCGCCCGAGTTTTCAGCGGTTGCTGAGGCGCGCGAACGGACAAAAGCAGAGGAGCTTCGATTTCTCGTGGGCCGAGATGCCGGTCATGTACATCGTTTTCGATCTGCTCGCGCTCGGTCCCTTCGATTTGCGGCCGCTGCCGCTCGTCGTTCGAAAGAAGCTCCTCTCCGAGCTCATCAAGGGCAAGGGTACCATCCGCGTGCTCGACCACCTGGTCGGCAACGGCAAGCCTCTCATGGCATTTTGCCAGCGCGAGCGGCTCGAGGGCATCGTAGGCAAACGCGGTGACGCCCCCTACGTTGCGGGACCGCGCCGCACCGGCGATTGGATCAAACTCAAGTGCGAACGCGACGAAGAGTTCGTCGTCGTCGGATTCACGACCGGCGAGGGGAATCGAGCGCGTCTCGGCGCGCTCGACCTCGGCGGCTACGAGAACGGCCGCCTGGTGGTGCGAGGCAAAGTAGGCTCTGGATTCGATGACGCTGCGATCGAGCAGCTCCTCGTCCTCTTGACCCCGCTCATCTCGCCGGCATGCGCGGCAGAAGGCGAACTCGAGCCCGCCCCGCGGGGCCGAAGCTTCGTCGAACCGAAGGTGGTGGTCGGAGTTCGCTTTGGGGGGTGGACCGACGACGCGCGCCTGCGCTTCGCGGTCTA
>DATEMX010000113.1:0-2309 GCA_035275365.1 Polyangiaceae bacterium
GCCACCCATCATGACGAGCTGCACGTCTTTCCGCTGGTTCACCTTTGCCGTCGTCCTTTTGCTGAGCACGCTGGGCTGCAACCCGGCATCGCAGAACCTCGTCGAGCGCCGCGGTGGCCGCGTCTACCAGCGAATGTGCGCGGTCTGTCACGGCGTGACAGGCGGGGGTTACAAGGCCGATCAGGCCCCGGCACTCACGCGGCCCGAGTTCTTGACGTCGGCGACCGACGAGTTCTTGCGCCACGCCATCGCCAACGGTCGAACGGGCACCACCATGTCGGCGTGGGCCATGGAACGCGGCGGACCCCTCTCGCGGGCAGACGTGAACGCCGTGGTCGCCTTTCTCCGATCCTGGGGCCGGGGCAAGCGTGCATCGCTCGACGAGCAGCCTCCCCGCGGCGACGCGACCCGCGGCAACGAGATCTACGTGCGCGAGTGCGCTCGTTGCCATGGCGAACGCGGGCGCGGCGGGCCCTACGTGAACATCGGCAACCCGCAGCTTCTCACGACCGCGAGCGATGGATTTCTTCGTCACGCCATCAAAGGTGGCAGGCCCGGCACCGTCATGCCGAGCTTCGCGGTGAGGCTGGGGGCGTCGGGCGTCGACGACGTCATCGCGGCCTTAAGGAGCTGGCAGCCCACGACCGAGCCGACGCACGTCGAACCGACCCGACCACCGCCGATTCCGCTGGGCCCTGTCCCCATCTACCCCAAAGGCCCCGAACCGGTCGGCTTCAAGGCGAACCCCGAAGCGACGGGCGCCGATGTTATCAAGGCTCAGCTCGATCGCCATGCGCGCATCGGCATTCTCGATGCACGGGCGCCGTCGGACTACGTGAACGAGCACATCGCGGGCGCCGTCAGCGTGCCTTTCTACGACGTCGACACCTACGCATCGAAGCTACCCAAGGATGCGTGGCTCGTTTGCTACTGCTCCTGCCCGCACGCCGAGTCGGGTCAGCTCGCGCGGGCACTCGCCAGCAAGGGCTTTCGCAAGGTCACCATCTTGGACGAGGGGCTCGGCTACTGGCACCGCAAGAAATACGAAACGCGCAAGGGCCAAGAGCCGTAGTTTGGCGTCATGACCGGTGCTAAATCGGAGTTCGTGATTTGCGAACTTCCGCTTCCGAGCGAAGCAAGCCGCGTGGAGAGCTGACCCAGGTGTTCGACGGGATCCCCGACGCGCGCGATGGGCTCACCCGCAAAGAGCGGGTCGTGTTGTGGGTGCTGAAACAGGCCGAGGGCGAACGCAAAGGGCGAGATGTTCGGGCCGCGATGCTCTATGGGCGCGTCGTCGAGCACGTCGACATGAGCCGCGAAGAGCTCATGCGGATCGTCGAGCGATTGTCGGCGATGCCGACGCCCCTGCTCTCGCGTTCGCAGCAAGCTCATGAGCTCCCTGACGGCTTCGGCCGCCGTCCACGCTGATCGCGCGGCGCCCATCAGACGGCCCCGGCCGCGGATGAAGGGCCGGCGTCACCCAGCGTGGTATCGTGGGGCGTGCACGGCGATACATCCCCGATGTCGCGCGGCTCTTATTGGAGCGGACGCGCCGCCTAACCCCCGAAGAGCGAATTCTCGAAGGGGTTCGCGTGTCGCAACTCGCGCGGCAGTTCATGCGAGCCGGCATCCGACGGAGACACCCGACCTACACGCCGGACGACGTCGAAGAGGTCCTGGCGCGGCTCCTCTGGGGCGACGCCCTCTACCGGCAGGTTCGACCGGGCCGCCCGTTGCTCGACCCGTGACCGACGACCTAGCCTCCTCGTCGAAGTTGATGCTAAGCTCGCCGGGCCTTTGCCGAGGCGAACCTTTTCGCTACCGGAGCAGCGCGGACTTTGGCCCACCTTGGGTGACGCGCTTTAGAAATATCACCCTAAGTTGCTGGGTCTCCGTTCACGGAGCACGCAACAAGTGGTGGGTGACCCGAGGACCCACCATGACCCGCGAATCCGAAACGAATCCGAGTTCCAAGAGCAGCCTCCGCAAGGTCGACACCCTCGCAGTTCGCGGCGGAGAGCCCTCCAAATACGGCTACGACTCGGTCACCATGCCCATCGTTTGCGCGGCGACGTACACATTCGCCGGCACGCGCGAAATCCGCGATCACTTCGAAGGCGCCATCGAGCGCGAAGAGTACGGGCGCTACGGCAACCCCACCGTGCGCACCGCGGAAAAGAAGCTGGCGCTCCTCGAGGGCGGCGAAGACGCCGTCCTCTTTCCGAGCGGGATGAACGCCGTCACCACGTTGCTCTTCTCGATGGTGCGGCCCGGCGATCACATCGTGATGACCTCCGACTGCTACCGCC
>DATEMX010000114.1:0-2753 GCA_035275365.1 Polyangiaceae bacterium
GCAGCGCGTCCCGAGCTCAGTGGCTCCGCGCGGACGAATGGAGACGTTGGCGTCGCAGCGAAAGCTCCCCTCCTCCAAGTTGCCGTCGTTCACGCCGAGCGCCATGAGCACCTCACGCAGGCGCTTCAAGTAATCGGCGGCTTCGGCGCTCGAACGAAGATCGGGGCCGCCGACGATCTCGACGAGCGGCGTACCGGCGCGGTTCAAATCGACGACCGAGTCGCCGCCCATGCCGTGCACGTTCTTGCCGGCGTCTTCCTCCATGTGCACGCGGGCGATGGTCACGGTGCGCGGGGTGGCCCCGGGCGGCGCGATCTCGAGATGTCCGTCGGTGCAGAGCGGCAGGTCGAATTGGCTTATCTGGTAGCCCTTGGGCAAGTCGGGATAAAAGTAGTTCTTGCGCGCGAAGATGCTGCGCTCGCGAACGGTGCACCCTAGAGCGAGCCCGATGCGCACCGCCATGCGCACCGCCTCGGCGTTGAGCACGGGCAAGGAGCCCGGAAGCCCGAGGCACACGGGGCAAACGTTGCTGTTGGGCCTTTCACCGAAGGAGATCGAACAGCCGCAAAAGATCTTGGTCTCGGTGAGGAGCTGAGCGTGGACCTCGAGACCGATGACAGGCTCGAACTCGGTAGCCATGGCTCAGTGACTGTGTTCGCGGTCGACGCCGGGGTGTGTCTTGTCGCCCGGTTCGTGGCGCGGATTTTCGGTGAGTCGCGAACCGTCGCGCCCGGTAGCCGCCATGAGCATATCTTTGCCGAAGATGAATTGCTCGCGCGAATCGTAGGGCGCGGCGTGCTTGCCGGTGTCCATGCGGATGGCGTCGCACGGGCAAGCCTCGACGCAGAAGCCGCAGAAGATGCAGCGGAGCTCGTCGATGACGAACGTCTCCGGAAAACGCTCGTAGCCGCGGCGCTCATCGCCCTCGGCGTATTCGGCGGGCAGGATGTGGATGCACTGCGCGGGACACGCCGTAGAGCAGCAGAGGCAAGCCACGCAGCGCGGCGAGCCGTCTTCGCGCAGCGTGAGCCGGTGCAGCCCGCGGAAGCGCTCCGGGTAGGGGCGCTTCTGCTCGGGGTAGCTGATGCAGGTAATGCCGTCGTCCATCGCTTCGAGGACGGGGTCGGGGCGTTGCGACAGCGCGACTTCTTTGGTGTTGCGAAAGAAGTGGCTCATGGTGACCTTCATTCCCTTGAGAATTTCGGGGATGAACGCCTGCGAGCCGGGAAGCCGCTTCGGCCGCGGAACGGGTTTGCCGATGATCCCTTTGTTGGTTTCTGTTGCCATATCGCTTTTTGCGCCTCTAAAAGCCGGTCGATCGTTTTTGGGAGGTCTCAGGCCTGCATGGGGGTGGCTTTGGTACCGCCCCGAGCTTCGGCGAACTTGGCCGACGAAGAAACCGATTTTCGGTGTTCGCGCGAAGGAGCGAGGACGCCCGAGACGAGGCGAATCAGGCCTGCCACGAACGCCACGAGGACGAGCCCTTGCGAGACGTCGGCCAAAAAGTCGAGGCCGTTGGAGAGCCCCGCGCCACCTTCCCGAATCGCCAAGAGAACAACCCCCGTGAGCAGCATATTGACGAGCGCCGACGGGAGCAAGAAGCGCCAGCCGAGCTTCATGATCTGGTCGTAGCGGAAGCGCGGAACCGTCCACCGAATGAATATCTGCGCCCAGCAGACGATCCAAGTCTTCACGAAGAACGCCACCACGCCGAGCAGGATGACGGCGCCGTGCGCCATGCGCAGGTGGTAGTAGACGTTGTCACCGAAAGCGACGGTGATGCCGTCGCGGTGCAAAAATGGGATCGAGTAGCCACCGAAGAAGATGGTGGTGAGGAGCGCGCTCGAGATCCCGAGCTCCATGTACTCACCCAGCATGAACATGCCGAACTTCATGCCAGAGTACTCGAGGTAGTACCCCGCGACGATCTCGCTCTCGCCTTCGGGCGCGTCGAACGGAACGCGTTTGTTTTCGGCGATCGATGCGGCCAAAAAGAGGAAGAACGCGAGAGGCTGAACGAAGATGCCCCACGCGTGATCGCCTTGCCAGCGAACCATGTCGTCGAGGCGAACGGAGCCGTAGGTCATGAAGGCTCCCACGATCGAGAGCCCCATGGCGACCTCGTAGCTCACCATCTGGCTCGCCGCGCGGAGCCCGCCGAGGAGCGAGAACTTGTTGTCGGACGACCACCCCGCGATCGCCGCGCCGATGATGCCGGTGCCTGCGAGCGCGAAGATGTAGAGGATTCCAACGTTGAGGTTTACGATCTGGAGCGGCACCGCCGCGTCGGCACAGATGCCGTAGCGCGGGACGACGGTGGAATAGCCACCCTGGGCCACCTGGCCGATGCGCGCGTTCAAGAGATCGGCCCAGAAGTGTCCGCTGTTCTTGATGTGCACGCACAAGGTGTCGCCGAACGGAATCACGGCGAACACGACGAACGCAGGAAAGAGCGCGATGAGCGGTCCAAGGGAGTGGAGCAGGCGATCGGCGTTGGTCGGGATGAAGTCTTCCTTGAAGGCCATCTTCGCGCCGTCGGCGAGCGCATGGAGCGTGCCGCCGAGCCTGATGCCGACCTTCCCGGCCGGAACGGCGAGCATACCTCTGGCGCCGACGCCGAGAAACAACGCGACCGAGAGGGCTGGGCCGACGGTGTGAAAGAGGGCCGCGAGCGGACCGGGATCGGAGTCGGACATCTGCGCGCGGAGCGCGCCGACGAGGACGTGCGCCGCGAGGCCGACGTAAAAGACGAT
>DATEMX010000115.1:0-6764 GCA_035275365.1 Polyangiaceae bacterium
GGTGTCTTCGACGAGCGAAATAGGAATGATCACCGAGTCATCTTGATAGTCCCATGAGGTGTCACTTCGATTCAGGTAGACGGCGAGCCAGCGCAAAATGAATGGCAGCGGCGTGAGCGGTAGGTGAACGACGAGCGCGACCGCCAGAGCGAGCGCAAGCGAGCGGACGCGCGAATCGCGAATGCCCAGAGGGTGCGTGGCCGCCACGGACCCACGATAGCCGAGGATGGGCGGTGCGCTCGTCGTCCACGGCCGTCGATGGGGCCGTCTCCCGGCGAGAACTGGTTCGACAGAACCATTTATGGGTACTAGAAGAAGCCCCCCGTTCGGGGGCTTTGGTCGTTACCCATGGCGAAGCGCCCGCAGAATTCACAACATCGCATGGCAACGAAGCGACCGCGGTTATCCGCGCGTCGGGCACGTGAACCACAGGGTTCGGTGTCGAGCTGGCTGACAGCGGCCGCAGCGATCGCGGCCGTCGGTGGGGCCGTCTTCGGTTGGTCGGCCGGCTGCAAGCACGAACCGCCGCCGGGCGCGGGGCCCTCCCCCTCCCCTGCTCCGCCGGCGAGCGTCGTCGCGCGCGCTGGGGCGCGGACCGACGCAGGCCTCGCCTCCAGCGGTGTGAGCGCCGCGGCCGCCGTTGATCCGAGCAAGCCGTACGACGGTCCGCTCATCGGTTCGCTCGTCACGCAAGCTCCCGTCTACTCGGCGATGGAAGCCTACAAGGAGAAGCGCATCGGCTACATCCGTCACGGCGGCAAGGCGCCCGTCGATCCTACGCCGATCCGTTCGGGCAACTGCGAGGCCGGCTGGTTCAAGCTCGGCGGCGGAGGCTTCGTCTGCGGAAAGTTCGTCACGCTTGACCTGAACCATCCCCAAGTGCGCCTCGGAACGACGCCGCCCAACCTCGACGATGTGCTCCCCTACCGCTACGCGTGGAACACCGCGAACGGCACGCCGCTCTACAAATCGGTGCCGTCGCGTGAAGACATGCTCGAGTACGAACCGCACCTCAAGGCTCCCAAGAAAAAACCCGAAGGCGAAACGGAAACGGCGGTCGCGACCAACGACAACCCCTATCCCGCCCCCGCGCCTTCTGCCGACGCCGGAGCCAAGCTTTGGTGGCAGACGGACCCCGACGCCGGAAAGCCCGAAATCAAGCTGAGTGATCTCACGCAGGACTCCGACGCGATCGTTGCCAAGCGCATGGTGAAGGGCTTCTACATCGCCATCGATCGTCAGTTCGGCTGGAACAATCGCACTTGGTACAAGACGACCGCAGCGCTCGTCGCGCCTGCCGACCGGCTTATGCTGAACAAGCCGCCGATGACCCGCGGCATCGAGCTCACGGGCAGCGAAACCAAGCAGCAGACCGGCTTCATCCTCAGCACGCGAGCCGTGAAATACAACGTCGATCCAGAGAAGAAGCAGGTGTCGACCATCGGCCCCGTGCCCCGGTTCACCGGGGTCCGCCTCACCGGCCGAACGGCGCAAGTCGCCGGCATCGTCTACCGCGAAACCGGCGAAGGCTGGTGGATGAAGGGCATCGACGGAACCTACACCGATCCCGGGCCGCCGCCCGAAGGGCTCTCGCCCGGTGAAAAGTGGATCGACGTGAACCTCTCGCGTCAAACACTGGTGGCGATGGAGGGCGATCGACCGGTGTACGCGACCGTCGTCTCCACCGGTAAGAAGGCTAAGGATCCGACGGACAAGCTCCACGATCACCAAACCGTGCGCGGCAGTTTCCGAATCCGCGAAAAGCACATCTCGACCACCATGGACGGCGACGGGCCGGCCCCCGGCGACATGCCCTACAGCATCGAAGATGTCCCCTACGTGATGTACTTCGACGGATCGTACGCCTTGCACGGCGCTTTCTGGCACAACAATTTCGGACGTGAACAGAGCCATGGTTGCGTCAACCTTGCCCCTATCGACGCGCGACACATCTTCTTCTGGACGGAGCCCACGCTCCCCCAAGGCTGGCACGGCGTCGTGTCCACCAAAGAAAAGCCGGGAACCCGCGTGGTCGTGCACGAGTAGCTAGCTCACTTGACGCGCCCCGCAGAAAACGCGAGAAGCAAAACCGACATGGATCAATTTTCGGCGCACCTCGATCGAGGCTGGGACCTCGTCCAGCGCGGAGACACGCGCGGCGCCGAAGCGTCTGCTCGTCGCGCACTCGAAATGGACCCGCAATCGCCGGAGGCTTACAACCTCCTCGGCTACGTGGCCGCGCTCGACGGTGACGCAAGCGAGGCCATCGACAACTACCGGCAGGCCATCGCCCTCGACGAAACCTACCTCGAGGCGATGCTCAACGCGGCCGAGGTCTACATCCACCCCTTGGGCGAATTCGACGAAGCCATCGACATGTGCGACCAGGCGCTCGACCTGGCCGAGACCGACGAGGAGATCATCGACGCGCTCCTCTTGAAGTTCGACGCCATGCTCGGTCGCGGGCAGGGCAAAGAAGCGTCGCAGGTGATCGCACGCATGCCCGAGGGCCCTTACAAGAACCCCAATCACGGATTTCTCATCGGACGCGCCTACTACGAGATCGGCGACGTCGAGCGGGCGTCGGGTCTCATCGAAGAGGCCGCGCAGCGCGACCCGAATCACGCCGAGGCGCACTATTACCTTGGTCTCGTGCGCGACGAGGCGGGGGACTCCAAAGGCGCCACGATGGCGTTCTTGCGCTGCCGCCAGCTCGATCTCGACATGCCTTCGCCGTCGTGGGCCCTGCCGCGCGAACTCTTCGTGAAGGCCGTCGACCGCTCGCTCGCCGCGCTCGATCCCATCTTGGGGCGCTACGTGCGCGACGCCATCGTGCACGTGGGCGACGTCCCCGGGATGGAGCTCGTGGCCGACGGGGTCGATCCGCGCGCCCTCGTTCTCCTCGACGGCCTCGGCACTCCCGAGGTGCCCGCCCCGAATGCCACGCGCATTTTCGTCTACCAGCGCAACATCGAGCGCCTCGCCGGCGGCACCGATCGCCTCGAGCACGAGATCACCTCGGCCTTCGAGCGCGAGATCACGGCGACCTTCCTCGAAGGCGACTCCGCCCAAAAAGACAAAAGCCTGCTCAACTAGCCGGGGACTAGTGCCAGGCGCCGAGGGAGAGGCCGAAGCTTTGATAGCGGGGGGCGAGGTCGGCGACGCCGCCGATGCGCCAGGTTTGGTCGCCGAGGAGCCCGAAGACGCTCCAGGGGAACAACTTGACGTCGAACCCGAAAGTAAAGTGCTGCCGCGCGAGACCGCCGAAGCGCGACGGCTCGATGTACGTTCCGATGCGCGTTTGCAGCCGGTCGGGGACCGGCTCCCCTTCGAGGCCGAGCCGGGGGCTATACGTGATGCGCTGACCGCTGCGTCGAAAATCGCCCGCCGCCACCATCGAAGAGACCGATTGCTGCGCCGCGAAGAACGACTCGAGACCAATCGCGTCGTCGGACTTGCCGCTCACGAGCAGATCGATCATGACGGCGATCCTCTCGCGCGGCCAATTGGCGAAACGCGCCCGGCGCTCGGCGAGTAGCCGCTTCTTGGCATCGTCGAAGCGGCGGTCCTCCTCGCTACGGACGAACGTCTCCTGATAGGCGAGCTCCTGGCTACGCGCGCTCCGCTTTCCAGGATCGGCGATGCTGTCGAGCTCGACGTTCTGCGCGGCAAGCCGCGCAGCGCGATCTTCCGCGAGCTGGCGACGCTCGCGGGCTTCCTCCTCGTGAGGATCGATCCAGCGCGGGTTCAAGGGACGCGGTCCCACCTGGATGGTCGCGCCTAGCTCGAGCTCCCACGGCAAGAGAATGCTCGCGGGCGCCACGAAAGGCACCGGCAGGTTGGCGCTCGGGTCGGTCGCGGTCGTGATGCGCCCTTCGACAGGAGAGCGGAACGTCGCACCGAGCCGCCACGGCAGGTAGTCGGGCCGAACGAGGACGCCGACCTCGGGCGCCACCCCCACCATCTCGAGCTGCTTTTGCGCCTCACCGTTTTGCCGCGCGTCGATGGAGAGCTCCACACCGCGCACACCCCCGCCGATCGAGAGCTGCCCTCCGAGAAACGAGCGACCGCCGACCACGTGCAAGCGGCCGAGGCTCTCGGTGACCTGCGGGTCGTCGGCGCTCTTGGCCGGCAGGAGATCGTAGTCTTGAAAATCTCCCAGAAACCCAATGCCCCACGGACCAAACTGCAGCTCTGCGGCGAGGTTGTAAAAGACGAAATTGCGGTAGGTGAAGCCCGCCGCGCCGTCGTTGTCGAAATCGTTGTTGCGAAGGGCGGCCGGAAACGAGATGCCGAGCGAAAGGTCGTAGTCGAACCAGCTGAAACTGTAGGGGGGGCGCACCGCGACAGCGGCCGCGTTCGAGGCGATCGCGTCGACCCCCTCGGCGTACGCTGCGAAGGCGCCGGCAAGCCCCGTGGCGCGCGCCGGCGCGAGAACGGGCCCCTGGAACAAGTCGATGCTGCAACGCGCGAGCGTCGAAGGGTCGCAGGCAGCCACGGCGGGCCTTTGCCAAAGCAGAACGGCGAAGGTCAGCGCCGCCCGCCCAAGGTGAAACGCGTGAGCGGCTCGGCGTCGAGCTTGGCCGTCGACAGAAGACCGTCCAAGAGCCTCTTGCCGAGGCGCGCCAGATCGCGGAGCGCCTTCACCCGTTCGATTTGCAGCTCTGCCCTCGCCCGATCGCGCGCATCGTGCCCGCTCGCCTTCGCGTCGAGGAACCGAAGCGCCTCTTCGCACGCTTCCAGACACCCGACGATCTCCGTCTTCTCGCGCTCGGAAAGCACCCTCGAGATCATGCGCCACAGCTGCACCTCGGCCGCGAAATGATCGCGGCGGTCACCCTGGATCCATACCTTTCGGACGACACCCCAGCGCGACAGATCGTTCAAGATCATGCTCACCGCGCCCGACGAGAGCTGCAAGAGCGCGCGCAGGTCGTGGGCGGTCAGCGGCTCGGGCGAGAGGTAGAGCACGGCCCAGGCGCGGCCCATGTTGCGCTTGAAGCCCCAGAATTCGATCATCCGCCCCACGATGTCGCTGACCATGGCCTCGCTGGGCCAAAGCGTCTTTCGCCCCATCGACGCGTCGTCGCCCCCCTCCGCGCTCGGCACCACGTTACGCCGTCCGCGTCGTGAGCTCGGTCGCCAGGATCCGCAGCATCTCGCGCGCCGGAGACAACGGCAATTCGGAGAGCGCTTGGAGAGCCCGTTCGGTCTCGGCCGCGGCGCGACGACGCACCTCTTCGCACGCCCCTGACGAGCGGACCGCATCGCCGAGTCGCTGGGCCGCGACGAGATCGCCCGCTCGCGCCTCGTCCAGCGACACGGCGAGGCCCGGATCAGCCGTCAGCGTGAGAATCAAAGGGAGGGTGACTTTGCCTTCGCCCAAGTCGGTGAGCAGCTCCTTGCCGGTTTCCGTGGAATCCCCAGCGTAGTCGAGGGCGTCGTCGACCAACTGAAAGGCCACGCCCATACGTTCGCCGAATCTCCCGAGCGCTTGCCGTTCGCGCACGCCCGCGCCGGCCGAAATGGCGCCGGCACGCGCCGACCAACCAAATAGGGACGCCGTTTTGTCTTCGAGGATGCGAAAATATACGGCCTCGTCGGTGTCGAGCCTGGCGCGACCACGAAGCTGGATGATCTCGCCGTCGACCAGGCGCCGGAGGGTCGTGAGCAGATCGGAGAGGGCGAGAGGCGCGGTAGAGTGGGTGCGGTCGAGAGCGTGAGTAAGCAGGAGATCGCCGGCGAGCACGCTCACGGCGTTGCCCCACACGGTGCGTGCCGCTTGGTTACCTCGCCGCTCGGGGCTGTCGTCGATGACGTCGTCGTGAAGGAGCGTGGCCGAATGAACCAGTTCGGCAACGACGGCAAGCTCGCGGGCCGAAGCCGGCACGTCGCCAAAGCAGGCGGCCGAGAGCAGCACGGTGAGCGGACGCACGCGCTTGCCGCCCGCACCCAACAGATGGCGAGCGGCGTCGGTGGCGGGCCTTTTTCCGTCGTGCGCCGCTCGCGCCAACTCGGCTTCGATGTAGGCGAGCTCCGACTCGAAGAGCCCCTGAATGGCCGCAAAGCGATGTGCCACCCGCCCTCCCAAAGCGACGCTGTCGGCGGCTTCTCGAAGGAGATCGACCCCTCGGGCCGTGCCGAGGAGCGGGTGAAGTGGGGTCACGGCGTTCGTATCGTTCAAAACAATTTGAACTATGCAAAGCGCTGGGCGGGCGTCAACCCCTGTGAACACACATTGTCCTTAGTGCACGTCTTTGGTGCACTATTCGGGATCGGACGCGGACGCGGGACCGATGACGGCGTCGCGCGCGGCGCGTTGGGGTGGTATGCGGGACGCCATGAGGGCGTCTCCGAGGCCGCGCCGATGAACCGCGACGAGAGCGAGGCTCGTCGCCGGGGCCGGCGCATCGTGATGACGGCCTACTACCTGGTCGTCGTGGCGTTCATCTTGCTCGCGGCGGGCAACGTCACGTGGCAGGTGTGGGCGCCCGCGTTCAGGAGCTACGACGCAGCCATCGCCGCGAAAGGCGATGCGCCGGCGATGTGCCGCACCGGCCTCGCCCAGCTCGCTCGCGCCATCGAGCGAGCCAGGCGAGCCGCGAGCAGCCGCCCCGAGGCGGACGAAGACGTCGTGCTCGCGCAGTTTCGCAGCGCGCTTGCCCCGGAATGGGACGAACACGACGCCATCGCCGCCGCCTGCCAAACGAACCGGAACCTCGCCGTAGCCCTCGACGTCATCGAGCGCTTGAGGTACGCCGAGG
>DATEMX010000116.1:0-2501 GCA_035275365.1 Polyangiaceae bacterium
CTACGACGATCGACAAGGTCTCTTGGCGCTCGGCATCCCCGTCGACGAGGGCCCGTCGCGGCCCGACGACGTCTCCATCCGCGAGTCGGCCGATCCATTTCCGCGGAGTCGATTCGCCTCGCCGCCTCCGCGCTGAAGCTCAGGGCACCAGGTGCAGGGCGAGCGATAGCAGGCAACGGTTCGAATCGTCTACAGGGCAAACACCCCGAGCGCCCAAAGCTCCCCGGTCTTCCACCCATGCATGGCCGCCCTCTGGTGCTGCCTCTGATGAGCGGAGCACAAGGGGCGAAGGGCGACCGCGCGTCTCCGACGACGAGCGGCCCCGGTTGGCTCGGGGCTGGCATTCGCAGCAAGCCGACGCTACCTTGCGCGAAGCGCATGTCGACGACCAAGGGCCGCAGCAAGAAGACCGACATCGAGGTCAAAGGCGCTTCGCGTCTCGCTCGCGCCGGGCGCGCGCGCAAGGTCGTCGCCATCACCGGCGCCGCCTCGTTTCTGGGAAAGAATTTGGTGGGTCTCCTCGAGGAAGACGACCGGATTGGGCGCATCGTCGCCGTCGACCTCACGAGCCCCAGCACCGCCGGCGAGAAGACGCGCGTCTACGAAGCCGATCTCACGCAACCCTCGTGCGAAGAGGGTCTCGCCGAAATCCTGCTTGCCGAGCGCGTCGACTGCCTCGTCCACCTCGCGTTTCTCGGCTCTCCTTCGCATGCCCGGGCCTGGGCGCACGAGCTCGAGTCGGTGGGCACGATGCGACTGCTCAACGCCGCCCGCCAGGCCGCCGTGCGTAAGCTCGTGCTGTGGAGCCAAACGATGCTCTACGGCGCGCACCCGACCAACCCCAATTTCCTTTCCGAGCGTCACCCCCTGCGCGCGCCGCTCACCGAGCCGTTCTTCGCCGACAAGATCGAAGCCGAAGCCGAAGCCAACCGCTTCGCAGAGCGCACCGGCAACCTGGTGACCATCCTGCGAACGGCGCCCGTCGTCGGCCCCACCGTCAAGACCTACCTCTCACGCTACCTCGCGCGGCGCATGGTGCCCACGATGATGGGGTTCGATCCGCTTTGGCAGTTTCTGCACGAGGCCGACGCCATCGCGGCGTTCAAGTTAGCCATCTTTCGCGACGTGCCCGGCACCTTCAACATCGTTGGCGACGGCGTCTTGCCGCTCACGACCGTCATCAAGCTCGCCGGTCGCGTCGCCATGCCCGTACCGCACCCGCTCTTTCCGCCTTTGGCGGGCGCGCTATGGGTCGCGCAGCTCTCCGAGGCGCCTCCCGGGTTTCTCGACTATTTGCGCTACATTTGCATCGCCGACGGCGAGAAGGCCGCCGTTGAGATGGGGTTTCGCGCCGCCTACACGACGCGCGAAGCGCTGCTCGACTATACGAGCGCGCAGCGACTTCGCGATGTTCGCCTCCTCTCCGAAACGCCGGCCTAGACATCCATGTCGACGCGAAAGCCCCCCAAGAAAAAGAACCCCGAAGCCAAACGCGCTCGGCCCCCGGAGCCCGAGGCTGCCCTCCCCGAACGCACGCAAAACGGACATGGGCCTCTGCACGGCGCGTACGGAGCCTCGTATGTTGCCGCAGCCGACGACGCGCCACCGAGCTCGGGCAGCTATTCCACTTTCGACGAGCCGCCTCCCGAGCTCCACGCCCGAGCGTGGGCCGCCGAGGGCGATGTCGCTGAAAGCGACGCTACTCCGCCCGAAGAGCCCGCGGCCGAACTACCGGCGATGTCCGTCGCCGAGGTCGAAGATCAAATTCGTTCGCTCGAGCTCCAGCTCGATCGGATGATTCAGAAGAGCAAGAAGAAGAACACGACCCCCGAGGGCCACGCGGAGCGCGCCGCGCGCGCCCTCGCCGAGCGCTTCAACGTACCCGCCGACATCGAGCGCCCTGGCGGCGACGACGGCAACGTCATGGACGCCGCTCGCGAGCTGCTCTCGAGCGACTATTACCTCCGGCAGTGGGGGCGCATCGCCATGCGCAACCGATCCGAAGATGTCGACGAGTTCGGGCTCGACCCGAAGTACGCCGCGCGCTGGCAGCCGCTCTTCGACTTCCTCTACAAGCGCTATTTTCGCGTCGAAACCACGGGCGCCGCCAACATCCCGAGCGAAGGCCGATGCCTCATCGTCGCCAACCACTCGGGCACCTTCCCTTACGACGGCGCCATCCTGAAAACGGCGATGCAGCAAGCGCACCCCGCCAAGCGCGACTTTCGCTGGCTCGCAGAAGACTTCATCTTTTATCTGCCCTTTCTCGGCGCCTTCATGAATCGCATCGGCGCTGTGCGCGCCTGCCAAGAAAACGCCGAGCGGCTGCTCAAAGACGAGCGACTCGTCGGCGTATTCCCCGAAGGCGTCAAGGGCATCGGCAAGCTCTACCGCGATCGCTACAAGCTGCAGCGGTTCGGGCGGGGCGGGTTCATTCGGCTTTGTCTTCGCACCGAAACGCCCATCGTTCCTTGCGCGGTCATCGGCGCCGAAGAAGCAAC
>DATEMX010000117.1:0-2261 GCA_035275365.1 Polyangiaceae bacterium
AGGCGGTCAGCCGTGCCAGTGCGTCCGTCGCGACCTGTAAGAGGTGCGCATCTCCCTCGATGGCGGCATCCCGGACCGCCTCCGTGAGACACGCGATCAATCTCAATCGGCCCCCTGAATCGGCCCTTTTCTGGCCCTCGCCGTTCGAATCGCCTTCTTTTACCGGTGATTCGTGGCGACCCCAACGGGAATTGAACCCGTGTTACCGACGTGAGAGGCCGGTGTCCTAACCGCTAGACGATGGGGCCGGGGAACCACGTTGCCGTGGTCGCTGCTGTTTGGTTCGGGAGCTTCCTACTTGTTTCTTCGCTGGGGGACAAGGATTCGAACCTTGATAGCCAGAGTCAGAGTCTGGTGTCCTGCCATTGGACGATCCCCCAAGGATCGACGGGGTACTGTACTGCGCCGTTGGCACGCCTGCGAGGCGCGCCAACGGTCGGGACGCGGAACCTATTTAGATGAGGGCTCGGTGTCAAGCACTTCAGGTTGACCCCCACGCCTTCCCGCGTATACTCCGCCGGCCGCAAAATTTACCGTCCGACAATTGGCCCAGCTCGGGGCAAGGTCGATTTCGACCAACCTCCCACCTGGGCGTCAAGCCGAAAGGGCTTCGAAAATATCATGATTCTCGGTGAAAAGAAGGCAGAGCTCATCCAGAAGTACCGCACGCACGAGACCGACACCGGCTCGCCCGAGGTTCAGGTCGCCATCATTACCGAGCGCATTGCCGAGCTGACCGAGCATTTCAAGACCCACGTGAAAGATCACCACTCGCGTCGTGGTCTCCTCAAGCTCGTCGGCCAGCGCCGACGGCTGCTCGACTACCTCAAGTCGACGAGCGTCGACCGTTACCGCCAGATCGTCGGCAAGCTCAACCTGCGCAAGTAGCCGGCCGCAAGGCGTGCGTCGAGCTTGAAGGGCGGCTTCGGCCGCCTGCCTCTCCCTGTCGTCGTACCCCAGTAAGTACTCACGAAAGGAGACCGGACCGCTTTTACCCCACCTTCATCGTTCTTGTTTCTGAGCACGTCTGCGTGAGACCTTCGTCTTCGCTTCGTGCGCACGGCTCTCTAGCCGCGCGTAGGAATCGAGGAAGAAGAGCTCGCAGGTGCTCGGCGTCAATCCGCACGAAAGCGGTCACGCGCAAGGAGCGCTCATTCCCATGTCATTCGTACGTGAATCCGTGATGCTCGGCGGTCGCCCTCTCACTTTCGAGACCGGCCGGCTCGCCAAGCAAGCGCACGGCTCGGTCCTCATCACGTTCGGCGAGAGCGTCGTTCTCGTCACCGCCGTTTCATCGGATGAGCGGCCCGGCCTCGACTTCTTCCCGCTCACCTGCGAGTACGTCGAAAAGACGTTCGCCGCCGGCAAGATCCCGGGCGGCTTCTTCAAGCGCGAGGGGCGCCTCCGCGACGACGAGATCCTCACTTGCCGCATCATGGACCGTCCGCTTCGCCCGCTCTTTCCCGAAGGGTTCAAGCGCGACACGCAGATCATCGCGACCGTCCTCTCGGCCGACAAGATCAACCCCACCGACGTGCTCGCCTTGACCGGCGCCAGCGCGGCCTTGCACATCTCCGAAATCCCCTGGGACGGCCCGGTGGTCGGCATCCGGGTCGCTCGCATCGAGGGTGAGTTCATCGCGTACCCCACGTTCGAGCAGCAAGAGAAGTCGGACATCGACCTCGTGGTGGCCGCCTCCAAAGACGCCATCGTCATGGTCGAAGGTGGCGCCGCCGAGGCCAGCGAGAACGACATCGTCGAAGCGCTCATGTTTGCGCACCGGTCGGCCCAGCCCGTCATCCAGCTCATCGAAAAGCTCCGCGCCGCCGTGGGCAAGCCCAAGCGCGAGTTCGTCGCCAAGAAGCTCGCCGACGACGTCAAAAAGCGCGTCGCTGCCCTGGTCGACGCCGATCTCGGCAAGGCTACGCTGGTGACCGACAAGAAGGCGCGTTACGACGGCTACTCGACGCTGAAGAAGAAGCTCGCCGAGACGCTCTCGGGCGAGCTCGGAGCGGAGAAGTGGCTCGAGGTCGAGAAGCTCGTCAAAGAAGAGTTCGAGGAGCGCAAGGCTCACATCGTGCGCGAGCTTGTGCTTTCGCAAGGCAAGCGCATCGACGGCCGCGACACCAAGACGATTCGACCGATCATGTGCGAAGTGGGGCTCTTGCCCCGCGTTCACGGCTCGGCGCTCTTTCAGCGCGGCGAGACACAGGCGATCGTAGCCACCACGCTGGGCACCTCGTCCGACGAGCAGAAGATCG
>DATEMX010000118.1:0-3983 GCA_035275365.1 Polyangiaceae bacterium
TCCTGCGGGGGTGACGGTGCCGTCGCCGCGGCGCTCCACCGGAGCCGCAGCCCCGGTCGGTACGGACCGCACTTCGTCGGAAGGCGTGGATTCCCACGTCGTGCCTGCCTTGCCGGTCGCCGCAAGGGCACCATGGATGGCTCTCTTGCGCGACATCAGCGTTGTCCTCCGGCCACTGATCGACGCGAGGCCATGTGATCGGGGGTGACCTGTTTGGTTTCGCGGGGTTGAGGTGATCGGGAGGCGATCGAGAGATCGCCCGCCGTGGCGTGCTCGAACCACCGACGAAGCATCCACTCCGCACAACGAGCCGCCGTCTCGGCGTCGTGCAACCACAGCACGGGGATGTCGAAGTCCACACCGATCGCCAACGCCGAGGTGAGAATGGCCCAAGGGTGAGCCTTCGAGGGGTAGAGGCCACGAAGTGCGTCGCCAACGTCCGCTTCGACCACGACGGCGCGGAACGCGTAGGACGCCAGCTTCTCGAGTTCGCGCCAAAATCTCGTACGACCCCACGTCACGCTACCCACGAAGTCGGGAAGCGATTTGCGCTCGATGGCGACCGAGGTCTCGAAGCCAACGAGGCTGTAGTCGGCGACGGGGAGGCCGGCGACCACGGTCGGAAGCGAGAACGTCCAAGGTCGTTGCTCGCGCGTATCGACGACGATCACGGGAGCGGCGGCGGAGTCATAGTCCGCCGCGTCTGCGCCGTTTGCCTTGTTTTTGAGGGCAGTCGGCCTAGGAGACGCCAAGGGCGGGCCGGAACCCGGGCTGTGCAGACTGGGCCGGCCGGTCGCGATCCGCTCGCCGAGCATCGGAGCACCGTCGACTTTGGCGATCTCGGAGGCCGGCGAGCGATGAGTATGGGATGGGCTGGCTTCCGGGAGAGCAGCGCCGCGCGGCGCTGCGGTTGTCACGTGTCGCGGGTTGTCACGGGTTGTTTTTGTATATTGTCCAAGCTCGCGTGTGCGCGCGCGCGCCTGCACGTATACAGGTGAAAATAACGCGTGACACTCGTGACACCCGGGATAGGTGCTTGGATTCACTTCGAATCTCCTGTCACGGGTTGCTCGCTTTCCACCCGTGACGCCCCCGTGACACCCGTGACGTTCTCGGGCGGAACGTAACCGCGCACTCGATTGCCGCCCTCGCGGCGCTGAACCAGGCGCCACCCCAGCTGCAGCAAGCACTTCGCGACGCGGTTTTGCTCGCTTTGGCCCCATTTGGCCTTCTCGATCCCCAACGCGTTCGTGAGGATGTCACCAATAGTCACGAAGGCGGATCCAGTGAGTGTGAGGCATTGCTTCTGGAGGTAGGCCGAGACGAGCGGCGTCCAAGCATCGGCCGTGGTGCGTTCAGCTTGGGCCGCCTCGCAATCGGAAACCTCGGTGCCTTCGGGCCACCAGCGCGCACCAGAGAGGAACATCTCGCGGGCTTCGGCCATCAACTGCTCCCGGTCGGCGCTGAGTGCAGCGATGTCGATCTTGCCGCATCGAACCGGCCAGAATCGCCGGTTGCCGGTCGCGTCGCGGAGGTACTCTGAATCGTTGACCGTGCCCACGAAGATGCATCGGCGCTCGACCTTCACGTTGCTCTTGCCGTACGGCGGCCGGAAGTCGTCGGACTGCGACGAGAGAAAGCTCTTCACCCGCGCGACTTCGGCCTTACCAAGGGCGTCGAGCTCGGCGAATTCATGGCACCAGTTGTGGCGCAGCCCGACGAAGCGGTCCTTCGAGTTGAGGTCGAGCGGTGTGTCGCTGAACCATTTGTCCGAGAAGATCGTGCGCATCGTCGTCGACTTCTTGAGGCCTTGCGGGCCCTCGAGGACGAGCATCGTGTCGACCTTGCAACCGGGTTTGAAGATTCGCGCGACCGCGCTGATGAACATCCAACGGCCGACGCTCGTGACGTAGTCGGACGGCTTGGCGCCGAGGTACTTGGCGAGCCAGCCGTCCACACGTCGAACCCCATCCCACCGAAGGCCCTCGAGCCAGTCGCGTGGCGGGTTGACGATGATTTTCTCGGCGAGGACGCGCACGGCGTCATAGACGCATTCCCGACCCACCTTCAGGGCGTAGTGTCGAGCGAGCCATGCCTGGGCGCGCACGGTGTCAGAGTCGCTCCATTCGCCAGCGTGGGGAGCAGCCGGGGCGTCGTTCAGGTCCCACGGCGGAACACGGGCGGTCGAGATCGTTTGGCCGAACTCATCCCAGACGAACACGTCGCACCAATCCACGTCGTTCGCGAAGATCGTGATGACGTTCGCGACTGTCGCTTCGATGGTTCCCTCGCGGCTGTAGACGAGAGCATCGTGCCAATCGCCGGTTGGCTCTCGCTGCTCGCCCTTTGGCTTTCGTGGTTTTGCGCTAGAGATTGGGCGGACGTTGTCGGTCATGCCGCCCCCGGCTGCGCGGCAGCCAACTCGACAAAGGCATCCAGCTCGGCCTCTACCTCGAGGTCGCTGACCGCAGGCTCGAGCGCGAGCGCGCGCAATCGGTCGAGCCGGATGACGAGCCGCCGCCGCCACGCGAGCATCCGCACTCGATGCGCGATGTCGTCGGGGCGTGCAGCGACTGGCGTGTGCTCGAGTATTTGCTCGACGGCTCTCTCGAGGTGCGGGCCTCTCTCGCCTATGGCATCGAGTCCGCGCAGGAGCGAGCGGATCGTGACGGCGACCCCGGCGCGGCGCGCGGCGTCGAGCACCTCCGCCACGGAGCGGTGGAGCGTCGCGTAGTAGTCGTCGGGGCTGGTGGGCGTCGTCGGACACATCCCGCCCGCGATCGACGCGAGCGAAATCGCCTCGGCCTCCAGGTCATAGATAGTTGTGCGTCATCGACCACCATCGATCAGGCGGAGTGACGCCCTGAGCTCGTCGACGACCGATGCCTCGGGAGTCTGACCGACACGCGTCAGCTCCTCGGCGAGTGCCTCGGGAGAGAGCAGGTGACGTCGGCCCACGATGGCGGCGCCGCTTTGACCGGAGGCGATACGCCGTTTGACTGCTCGGCAGTGACGGCGAGGCCCGAGGGCGCTCGTAGTCTGGTCGATATGGTCGGCCGGAGCGCCGCCGTCGAGCGATGCGACGGCCTCGGCGAGCTGACGCAGCGCGGCTGCGACGGGAGCCCATCGACTCATCGCGAGAGGGCCCCAGGCTCGATGCCGTGCGCTCGTAGGGTGCGGTCGGCGCGGTCCCCGGCGATGCCTCTGACCCGCTCACCGCGGAGCCGTCGTAGGAATGTGCGCTCGTCCACGGATGCCTCAGCGGCGAGCCGCCGGATGAGCGTGCGATCGATGATGGGCGGTGCTGCTGTGTGGTGCGACATCATGAGTCGCACATGCCCACAGCCGACGGGCACGACTCCACAAACAGAGGCGAGCGCTCTACGTGTTTGTCCCGCGACCGTGGCGACCGCGGGAGACGCGCATGCGCTTGTCCTCTTCGACCAAGACTTCCTCGACCGTCATGCGGGCGCTCGGTTGAATGGACGGCCAGTTCCCGATCAGAATGCTCACGATCGCAAGATCGCGAATCGACGGCCTACCTCGGCGCGTGACGTAAGACGTCTCCTCCACCGGCCCGCCCGCTCCCCATCGGGTTGACGTCGAGATCGTTGGCACAGGATCTTCGAGATTCCAGTGGTCGAAGTCGTGAGCTAGTCGAGATCGAGCGTCGCGGCGCGGGCGCGGAAATTGGGGAAGGCGCGCGAGATGAGATGGCGCCCAATACTTCAAGAAAGCCGCGCAATGGCCGCCACCGCCAAGCCCTTCGGAAGCTCGCCGGACGTCATCGGCGACGAAAGCCTCGATTGCGCCAGCGGCTTTCTGGAAAGTCTCCCAAATGTGACGCGCCTTGGTCTCCACTGGATCGGCCGGTTGGTGGATGGCTTGCGCGATCGCTTCCGTCCACGCGCGGCCTGTTCGCTTCTCAAAAGCAGCTACGCAGTGAACTCGAACCCTTCGCTTCAACTCGCGTCCGCTGAATT
>DATEMX010000119.1:0-2200 GCA_035275365.1 Polyangiaceae bacterium
TGTATCCAACGTGCCACGAGCAGATGTTCCCCGGCGGACCAAGCGTTCGTGCCGGGATCATAGATCTCGGTCGACGCGGGCGGCGTCGAGCTGGGGGCTTGCGGATAGCCCCCGGAGATCAGCACGCGACCGCTCTGGAGCCGGACCGGCGCGTCACCGTTGCGCATTTGGCTCAGCACGCCGGCAGGCGACCAGGTCGCGCTCGCGGGATCATACAGCTCCGCCTCGAGCACCGCGGGCGCGTAGAATGCAATCGAAAAGCCCCCTGATAGCAGCACTTTTCCATTGCCGAGCAGGGTTGCCTCAAACCCGAAGCGCGGATGCGCCTCGAGGCTGGTGGGCGACCAGCCGCCGGTCGTTGGGTCATACAAGGCCGTCGTGTGGTCGACGACGTCGTGACCGATGACTAGCACTCGCCCGTTGTCGAGGCGGATCGCCTTCCCGGGGCCGGGCGGCGCGACGGTCGGCGACCAAAGGTTGGTCAGTGGATCGTAGAGCTCGGCTACCGACCGGTCGTTCTGCGATCCGCCGACGACGAGTACGCGACCGTCATGCAAGAGCACTGCACTGACTCCGCCGAGCGCTTGGCCAAGGGTACCGGCAGGCGACCAGGTATTGGTGCACGGGTCATAAAGCTCTGCGCTCGCGAGATTTGCCGCGCTGCTCGCGCCGTCGCCGCCTAGACCACCCACGATCAGCACTTTGCCGCTCTGGAGAAGGGTGGCACTGTGACTGGATCGCGTTTGCGCCATTGTCCTCGCGCCATTCGAGACCTGCTCATGGCGGTCGATTGAGCCGGGACGCGCCGAGGCTGCATCGCGCGACGCTCGGCAGGCGCACGGCCCGCGCCGTGGCGCGCTATAACGCCGTCATGCCGAACCCTTCTTTCGATCCAAGCGACATCGCCGGTTCGCTCCGCGCGGCCGTGCTCGAGAAGCTGTCCGACGCCACCGTCGAGGTCACGACGGGCGGCGGTGGCCATTTCAGCCTCAAGGTAACCTCCGCCGAGTTTCGCGGCCGAACGATGCTCGAGAGTCATCGCTTGGTGTATGCGGCCATCGCCCCTCTCATGGCCGGCAACGCCGCGCCGGTTCACGCGATCGACTCACTCAAGACCGTCGCTGGCTGATCTCCGAAGGTCTTGGAAATGTCAGTGTCGGGAGAACGTCAGATCCTGCACGTCGACATGGATGCGTTTTACGCATCGGTCGAGCAGCACGACAACCCCTTGCTGCGCGGAAGGCCGGTCGTCGTGGGCGCCCGATCGGCGCGGGGCGTCGTCACCGCCGCCTCTTACGAGGCGAGGCCCTTCGGCGTGCGATCGGCGATGTCGATGGCCCAAGCCATGCGCCTGTGTCCGCACGCCGAAGTCGTCCCGCCGCGCATGGAACGATACGCGGAGGTCAGCGAGATCGTCTTCGGCGTGCTGCGCAACTACACACCCCTCGTCGAGGGGCTCTCGCTCGACGAGGCGTTTCTCGACGTCACCAAGAGCCAAGCGCTCTTCGGCGACGGCGAGGCCATCGCGCGGCAGATCAAAGCCGACGTGTTCGCACGCACGGGGCTCCGTGCCTCGGCCGGAGTGGCGCCGTGCAAGTTCGTCGCGAAGATCGCGAGCGACTTGCAGAAGCCCGACGGGCTCGTCGTCGTGCGGGCGTCCGAGGTCACCGCCTTTCTCGGGCCGCTCCCCATCGAGCGCATGTGGGGCATCGGCCAGAAGAGCGCGCCCAAGCTGCACGCGATGGGCCTTCACACGCTGGCCGACATCGCCGAGGCCGACGCGCGGCACCTCGAAGACGCGCTCGGCACGTGGGGCATCGAAGCGCAAGCGCTCGCGCGCGGCATCGATCCGCGCAACGTGTTCCCCGATCGGCCCGCCAAGTCGATCGGCGCCGAAGAAACTTTCGAGCGCGATCTCGTGGGCCCCGAGCCTCTGCTCCGGCACCTGCTCGCGCAGACGGGTCGCGTCGCGCGGCGACTCTGTCGCGAGCATCTCTTGGCGCGCGTCGTCGTCGTCAAGCTGAAGTTCTCCGATTTCACGATCCAGTCGCGCCGGGTCACGGTGCGCGAGCCCGTCGGCGACACCGACAGCATCTTCGCCGTCGCGCGCACGCTGCTCGATAGGTTCGACCTCGAAAAACCAGTCCGCCTCACGGGCGTCTCGGTGTCGGATCTCTGCACCGAGTCGTCGCGGGCGACG
>DATEMX010000120.1:0-10040 GCA_035275365.1 Polyangiaceae bacterium
CGAAGCCGACATCGCCGGCGCACGAAACGGGGTCGCGACCACCACGCGCTCACTTCGAACGGCCGCCTCCTTCGTCCTCGCTCCTCGAACGCATGTAGTCGACGCCACCGCAAGCGCGAGTTTCGCGGGCCTGGAAGGAAGCTGGAACGGCATCTTGCCCGTTGTCCCGGGGGCGATTTGGCTCGATCCCGAGCTCGTGTCGCAGCACCGAATTCGGGTCGTCGCACCCGTCCCGCGCGAGGTGGCCTACGCGACCATCGCCACGCGGACCGCGCGCCTGTGGGGCGGCGCCATTGCGCTCGCGAAGGACGAACGCGGGTTCGCCGCAGGCGAGATTTCTTGGCCCGACCTCGACGCCCCCGCTGAAGAGCCGAAATGGCTCACGCTCGCCAGCGACCCCCGCGCGACCGGAGCCGGCACCGTTGGTTGGCCCCTCCACCCCGACGCCGGCGAGCGAGCCTTCCGCGATTGGCTCTTGCTCGACGGCATGCCTCGGGCCGAAGAGCGCGACAACGCGCGCCGCCACCGCGCCCGCACCCTCTCGGCCGCTTCGCTCTTCGCGGCGGCGGTGCTCGAAGGCGTGCTCCTCGCGCACGGCACCTACGGCCGCGGCATGCGCTCGTGGGCATGGCTGGCGGTCGCCATCGCCACGGTCGTGTTCGCCTTTGCCGCCCTCGGCGTGGTCGCCATGTGGCGAACCATCGGCTAGCCGCTCGCCAGGGCAGCCGCTAGGCCGCGCGAGCCTGGCGAAATCGGGCAGGGGAATGCTAAGAGCGGTCATGATCGTTCTGGTCGTAGCGCTGGCGCCGCTCTTGCTCGGCTTCGTGCTGATCGCGCTCATCGCTCGCTATTCGCCCAACGTTCCGCGCCAAGCCGCGCGCGCGACGGGCCAGCTCGCCGACGACCGCCCGCCGATCACCCCCGACGAATTCGAAGACATCGTGAAGGAGCTCCTTCTTTCCCTTGGCCTCGAGATCGTCTTCTCGTCGGCCGGGACGGGCGGCGTTCTCGAGCTCATCTGCCGGGATCCCCGCCCGCTCTCCGGTGGCCGGCTCCTCGTCTACGCATCGCCTCTCGTGGCGGCGGGGCAGATCGACGCCGCCGAGGTGCTTGGGTTCGCCGATAGCGTGCGGGGGGATATGGGCGCCCTCAAGGGCATTTTCATCGCGGCGGCCGGCTTCACGGACGAGGCGCAGGCAGCCGTTCGGTCGACCCCCGCGCAAGTCGAGCTCATCGACGGCCAAAAGCTCGTCGAACTGGTTCGCACGCATTTGCCCCAGCGCGCCGATCTGCTGGAGAGCTACCACTCGTTCAGCAGGGAGGGGCGGCGGCACCCCCGAGCCAACCGCGAAGGTTCGGACGACGATCCGGAGACCGCCAAGGGGCTGGCAGGCGACTGACGCCTACCCGGTCGCGCCGCGCCGGTCGACCGAACTGCTACCAGCACGCTTGCACAGCTTGCTCCGCCGGCCATGGTTCGGATAGAACCGTAAAACTAAACCGCGGCGTCAGGTCACGAACAATGCTGAACAAAGGTTGGCAAAAGATGATGGAGACGCGTTTGCGGGAGGCATGATGGTCAATCCCCAGATGGTGATGTACGAGGAGGAGTTCAATCAGATCCAGACGGTCGTGGATCGCCTCGTGAAGGACGCAAACTCGAAGGTCGTTTTCATCGTCGACAAGAACGGTCAGCTCATCGCAGCGAGCGGAGACGTCGACAATCTCGACACCACGTCCCTCGCTTCGCTTACTGCAGGCAACATCGCCGCCACGGGCGGCATGGCCAAGCTGCTCAAAGAGAACGAGTTCGCGACGCAGTTCCACGAGGGTGAGAAGGCCAACATCCACATTCAGCTCGTTGGCAATCGAGTCATTCTCGTCGTGATCTTCGACTCCAAGTCGAGCCTTGGGCTCGTTCGCTTGCGCGTCAAGAAAGCCAGCGAAGAGCTCAATCACATCTTCGAATCGCTCCTGAAGAAAGTACAAGAGCCTGGGGCGGACTCACCCTTCGCCGAGATCACCGATGAAGACATCGACAACCTCTTCAACGACTGAGAGAGGGGACTCGAATGAGCTTCATCAACTACATGGCCCGGGAGATCAACTGCAAGATCGTCTACTACGGTCCCGGGCTCTGCGGTAAGACGACGAACCTCCAGTACATCTACGAGCGCACCAACCCCGACGCGAAGGGCAAGATGATCTCTCTTGCCACCGAGACCGAGCGCACCCTCTTCTTCGATTTTCTCCCGCTGTCGCTCGGCGAGATCAAAGGCTTCAAGACCCGCTTTCATCTCTACACGGTGCCCGGGCAGGTCTTTTACGACGCGAGCCGCAAGCTCATCTTGAAAGGTGTCGACGGCGTCGTGTTCGTGGCCGATTCGCAAATCGGCCGTATCGAGGCGAACATCGAGAGCCTCGAGAACCTTCGCACCAACCTGAGCGAGCAAGGCTACTCGCTCGACAAGCTCCCCTACGTCATCCAGTACAATAAGCGCGATCTGCCCGAGGTCGCCACGATGGAAGAGCTGAAAGACCTCCTGAACCCCACCAACGTGCCCGAGTTCGAAGGCGTCGCACGCACGGGCGTGGGGGTCTTCGACACGTTGAAAGCCGTGGCCAAGCTCGTGCTCAGCGAGCTCAAGCGCGGCGGCGCGTAAACGCCAGCGCCCGCTGAAAAGCAGGCGTTCGAGGCGTCACGGAATTCGGGGCGGTTGACTAAGCGCGGCCGTACACGCGGTCACGGCGGCGATTGTTCTTCGCCTTGAGCTTGGCGCGGTACCGCTTCGAACGCGTGCGGGTCGACTTGCGGGGACCCTTGGAGAGCATGAGAAACATGGGGCGCAGTCTTTACGTCAAGTTCGGGCGCCGATCAAGGGCGGGTCGCTTATCGAAGTAAGGAGACCTGGACTGGGAGGGCCTGGAGGTGATCCGGTCGCCGCCAAGCCGCGAAAGCGCCAAGGGATGGGGGTTGGGGCGGCCTGCAACCGCCGACAGCAGGGCTGATACCTCACCAGCCCGATGGTGCACGCGTCACTGGCCGTTTTTTCAGCCTTTCGTCGACACCGCCTGCTTTCTCCTCCCTTAGCACTACGGTGTCAGTTCCTTGGCTATGACAGATCACGATCGGTCATTTCAGCGTGTCGCCCACTCAACGACCGGCGAGGCCGGCGGCACCTCTGCCATCAGTCACGACGGCCGCCAGGTGGCCGCCAATCCGCCTTCTGAAGCAAGACCTCCGCCTATTCGGTCAGTCGTTACGGGCCTTGGTGGCTCCGATGCAACGATCTGGTAGTGAGGATCTGATCCAGTAGAGTTAGGGGAGGTACAGCTTTGCGTTTCCACGGAATATGTACCGACCGCCGGACGGCATGTCGGCCGTCAGCACGACCGTCGTGTCGCCCGTCAGCGAGGCCTCGAGGCGCGTTGGCAGGTGCCGATCGGTCTCGACGACGGGTCCGGCCACGAATGCGGCCGATTTCGGCGGGCGAACCACCTCTCCGCTCGCGAACGCTCCCAAATCGCCAAACACCATACCATCGTAGGGCACACGGACCTCGTAGGCGCGGCCGTGGTCGATCTCGTCCTCTGCTTTTTCGACGGGACTCTCGGCCCAACGCACGGTCATGCTCACACCCGGACCGTCGTACGGACGAGTCGGCACCCATGCCTCGTTGGGTGCAAGCCGAAGCCAAGCCGAGGGATACCTCCCCTCCCCGAAGTAACCGGCCATCCGTGTGCCATCGGCCGAAACCGTCGCATGCGCTGTGTAGAGCGACGGAGGAGCCAAATCGAACGTGAAGCCGAAGTCGACGCGCCGCCCCTCGATGCGTCCACCGATGTCTCCGCAGTGACCAGGATCAGGGCCCGCGAGCGGTGGGGCGCCTTCAGCGCACCCTCGGCCCGTGATCTTGCTTCCCGCTTGAAAGAGCTGCACGCCGACAGGATCCTCAAAGCCAATCATGCCCCAGCGGCCTTCGATCGATGCCCCAGGGGGGGCGATGGCGTCGACCTCTGAAGCGCCGGCCTCGACGACGTCGACCTCTGGAGCACCGGCCTCCCTGCGATCGGGCGTCTCGGTCCCTCTATCGAGAACGATGGCCGTTGCGTCTGAAGATTTCCCGCCGCACGAGACGATAAGCGGTAACAAGAAGGCAACGCCGGCGGAACGCGGCCGGCGGCGCCGCAAGATCGTGTGCTCGATGCTCGCTGTTCCGGTGCTCATGTCGGATCTCCCGTCACCCACCACAAGATAAAGACGCTCGGCAAAAAAATACGCGACGATCTTTGACGAACTGATCGGAGAGCTTTTTGGAGAGGTGGACGAGGCCGTCTTGGTGCACGCCGACGAACGTGCCGAAGGCCGTCACGACGAGCCCCTCGGCAGTCAGCATCAACCAGAACCCACCCCCAATTGGCGGCTTAGCGATGACTGGGGATCGCCCCCGCGACGTCTCAGTGCGGCCTAGAAAAACCGTTCGGTTATCTAGGGGTTGATGCCTTGGGTGAGGAGCTTGTCGATGATGCCCTTGGAGTAGGCGCTGATCTCCCGGAAGACGACGCCCATGCCGGGCGGGTTTTCTTCGACGCGCACCACTTCGCCGATACCCTCGACCGTTTCCATGTCGTCCATGATGACCGTAAACCGCAGGTTCACTTTGGTGCCGATGGGCAAGGGGGTCTTCGATTTGATGAAGGCTCCCGTCCGCGAAATGTTGGTCACGTACTCTTGAATGAACGCGTCGAAAGATTCGAATTCCTTGTTGATGGTGACGCGCGCATCGCGCCGCCCTTCGTCCTTGCTCTCGTCGCTTTTTGGGTCGTCGGCCATCGTCCCTACCTTCATTTGCCGGCGAGATCGAACTGCTCGAGGTGGTATTCTTTGCGAGGAACGAGCTCGATGCGACGCATGAATCGCCGCTCGGCCTCGGTCACCGAGTCGCGCTCCTCACCCTTCATGAGGTCGATGACCGCGGGGTGCGCGTTCACGACTACGCTGTAGCCGGGCAAAAACGCTCGATCGCGACGAATCTGGCGCAAAATTTCGTACACCACCGTTTGCTTCGACTGGAGCTGGCCCGTCCCGTCGCAATAGAAGCAGGGCTCGTGCAGGAGGCGCCCCAGGCTCTCGCGCGTGCGCTTGCGCGTCATCTCGATAAGGCCGAGATCCGAGATGCGGTTGAGCGTCGTCTTGGCTTTGTCCTTTTGGAGGAGATCTTCGAGACGCCTTCTGATCTTTTCGCGGTTGGAGGCCCGCTCCATGTCGATGAGGTCGAGCACGATGAGACCGCCGAGATTGCGGAAGCGGAGCTGATAAGCGATCTCTTCGACCGCCTCGAGGTTCGTCTTGAAGAGCGTGTCTTCGAGGTCCTTGGAGCCCTTGCCCACGTAGCGGCCGGTGTTCACGTCGATGGCGGTGAGCGCTTCGGCCTGATCGATGATGAGGTAGCCCCCTGAAGGCAGCGGCACCTTGCGGCTGAGCGCGCGGCCGATCTCGTCTTCGATGCCGTAGGCGTCGAAGATCGGCTCGTCGCCGCTATAGAGCACGATGTCCTTCGCCCGCTCGGGCATGAACATCTCGACGAATCGAACGAGCCTTTGGTACTGCTCTTTGTCGTCGATGACGATCTGCTCGATGTCGTCGGTGAAGAGATCGCGCGCGGTTTTGAGGACGAGATCGAGCTCTTGGTAGAGCGCGACGGGCGCCTTGCCCCCTGTCTCGCGCTTCTTGCCGACGTCTTCCCAAAGCCGAACGAGGTAGCCGACGTCAGCCTTGAGCTGCTTCTTGGTGAGACCTTCCGCCACGGTGCGCACGATGAGGCCGCCCGTCGGCGGCTTCAGGGCCTCGATGGCTTCGCGGAGGCGAGCTCGCTCCTTGTCGGAGCCGATACGCTTCGAGATGCCAATCTGGTCGAGCGTCGGCATGTAGACGACGTAGCGACCGGGGAGCGAGATATGGCTCGTGACGCGCGCTCCCTTGGTGCCGATTGGCTCCTTGGAAACCTGCACGATGACTTCTTGTCCTTCGCGGACGACGTCACGAATGGGCGTCGAGCGCGACAGCCGCGACGCGTCGCGCTGCGGGCGACCACCGCGACCGGCGTTGCGACCCTTGCCGTTGCGCTTTTGGCCTTCGCGGCCGCGCGAGCGCGCCGATCGCTTGCTGCGAAACCCACGCGCGTCGCGCTCGCGACCTGCGCCGGGCGCTGCCGGAGCTCGGCCGGCGGAGGGAGGTTGCGCCGATGCCGGCGGCTGGTCGGGCATGACCGCGACGGCGCTGGCGATTCCCGCGGCTGACACGGCGACGACGGGCGCCGCGATGATTTCGCGCTCTGATTCGCCGGCCACCCCTATGGGCGCGGGCATCGCGTCGCGAGCGTCGTCTTCGGTAACGTCGTCGGCCGACAACTCGACCGTTTCGGGCTCGTCGGCGTCGTCGAGCTCCTCGCCTCCTTCGCCTTCGTCCGCGCCCATATCGGCTTCGTCCGCGTCGGTCTCGTCCGCAGCGTCGGCACCTTCGGTACCTTCGGCAGCCTCGGAACCTTCGACGTCGCCTTCGCCTTCGTCGGCTTCGTCGGTGAGGTCGTCGTCGCCGTCATCGCTGTCGCCGACCAGCGGGATCGCCGGCACCGCTCCGTTGTGGCCCTCGTGATGGTGGGCATCGATCGTCGCGCGGCCCGGCTCGTCGCCCGCGGACCGGTTTTCCCCGGCTTCGCCGAAATTCTCTTCCTCGTCGGGTCGTTTGCCGCCCGAGAGGTAGGCTTCGAAATCGTCGGGACGGATTAGGTCTTCGACGTGGAGAAATGCCGCCCGTTCCTGGCCGATGTCAATGAAGGCGGCCTGCATCCCGGGCAAAACCCGGGTGACCTTCCCCATGACGATGTTGCCAAGCGTGCTCCGCGTGCTGGCACGCTCGAGATGCAGCTCGGCGATGATGCCATTTTCGATCAGTGCTACGCGGGTTTCGCGCAGGTCGACATTGATGACGAGTAGATTTTTGGCCATTGGATACGCCCCTCAGGGCTTCCGCCGAAAGCGGGCGAACCCTGGCATTTCGGCGGTGTGCCAGGACAGCGCGAACGCGTGCACCCCGGCGAAAATAGTATGGAAAGACCAGCGGAGGAGGCCTCCCGGCTGGTGCTTTCGGGATGAGAGCTCGAGAAAAGCTCATTGGGTCTTGGGACCTTATCACTGGATCCATCCGTTCGTCACGGCGTCTCCCCGGTATTGAGCGTATTTCACCCCTGGACCGGTTTGGGTGTCATCGATGTCGCCCTCGGCAACGAAAAAAAGTACACCGATCTCTCCGCTCGGTGAGCCGATTTCGTCGTCGTGACCGTCGACCACGGCGCACCGGTAGGTCAGGCTTTTGCCCGCCCTCCCGTTGACTCCCTTACGTCGCCATGGGAAATGGTGATACTGGTGATGAAGGAGGTTGCGGCTTCCGACGACGATCTGACGAGACGCGCAAAGGCACGTGTTGGGCGGCTCATCCGCGATCGTTGGCGCCTCGACTCGCTGGTCGGAGTGGGCGGCATGGCCGCCGTCTACGCGGCAACGCATCGCAACGGCAAACGCGTGGCGCTCAAGCTGCTGCACGCCGAGCTCTCCACCAGCGCCGAGATCAAGCAGCGCTTCGTCGACGAAGGGTACGCGGCCAACCGCGTTGGGCATCCCGGCGCCGTCTCGGTGATCGATGACGACATCAGCGACGACGGCGCTGCGTTTTTGGTCATGGATTTGCTCGATGGCGAGACGCTCGAAGCACGCCTGCGCCGATCGACGCCGTTGTCGCCCAAAGAGGTGTTGCCCATCATCGACGACCTGCTCGACGTGCTCGCGTCCGCCCACGCCCAAGGCGTCGTTCACCGCGACATCAAACCGGACAACATCTTTCTAACAAGCGATGGCGTCGTGAAGCTCCTCGACTTCGGCATCGCGCGGATGGAGCAACCCGGGCGCCCGCGCACGACGCAATCGGGCGCCACCATGGGAACGCCTTGCTTCATGCCGCCCGAGCAAGCGCGCGGACACTGGGAAGATCTCGACGGGCGCACCGATTTGTGGGCCGTGGGCGCGACGATGTTCATCGCCTTCACCGGCCATCAGGTGCATGAAGCCGCAACGCCCAACGAAGAGTTGCTGCTTGCGATGACGACGCCGGCCGTGTCGCTCCGAACGCGCGCGCCGAACCTCCCCGACGAGGTCATCGACGTCGTCGATCGCGCGCTCGCCTTCGAAAAAGTCGACCGATGGGCCGATGCTCGCGCCATGCAGGCGGCAGTCCGCACGCTGAAGGACAGCGTAGGAAAGAGGGACGCCCGCTCCACCAACAAGCGATCGGCCGCAACCATTCCGCCGCCCATCGAGAGCGCTCCGCCGATCACGCTCACGCCCCACCCCGTCACTACGTTCCCCGGCGGCCTTCGCGAATCGCGTCGCGGGAGGCGAGCGAAGATCGCAATCGCGGCTGCCTTGACGTCCCTCGCGGCCTTGACCGCCGTCGCGGATCAGCGTGGCGGCACCGCCGCACGCCTCGGCTCGGCAACCCTTCCTTCGGTGCACGTGCGCGGGTCCGAGCCACGCGTCGCGCGTCCCGCACCCGACGACAGCGTCGCTCTTTCCGGTGCCGCACTCGTCGGAGAGCCCGCGACCTCGGCCGTTGCCCGTCCCCCGGCGGTTTCGACCCCCACGCCGGTGCCGACAGGGCACACCGCCCCACGGCGCAAGGCCAACACCGCGGCGGCGCCCTCCGGGCAGGCTCTCGCGTCGCCCGTGGTCCCTCCGGCGCCGAAGTCCCCTCCGGTTGCATCGTCCCCCGCGCCGTCGCTACCATCGACGATAGATCCGCTGGATCGTCGGCGGTAGCTCGATGCACAAAAAGCACATCCTCATCTTCGGCGCCGCACTGGTCGCCTTCGCGCGGCAGGGTTTGGCAGAGACACGCGACGCCGCGACGGCCGAAGCCCTCTTTCGACAGGGCCGGCAGGCGATGGACGCGAAGAACTACCCCGCGGCGTGCCCGAAGTTCGCGGAAAGCCAGAAGCTCGATCCCGCGGCAGGCACGCTGATGAACCTGGCCACCTGCGAAGAGAAGGTCGGGAAGCTCGCCAGCGCCTGGCAGCACTGGAGAGAGGCCATCGACGCGCTGCCACCGAAAGACGATCGCATTCCGTTCGCACGCGAACGCGTCGATGAGCTCGAGAAGAAGGTCCCGCGCCTCACGGTGATCCTCGAGCCCGAGCGCGGACAGAGTTCCGCGCCCGAGGGAGCCAAGGTCTTCCGCGACGAGATCGAAATCGGCCCCGCAGGTCGCGGCGTACCGCTGCCCGTCGATCCAGGGCCGCACACGGTGACCGTTCAAATGAAGGGCCGGCTATCTGAAAAATTCGCGGTCGCCGTCAAGGAAGGAGAGCAAAAGCAGCTCACCGTTCGCGTTGGTGCCCTCGATCCGTCGTACGTCGACACGCCTCTTGCGATCCCTGGCCAGCCTGTCCGCTCGTCCGCGCGCACGCTCGGCTGGGTGTTCGGCGGGGTGGGAGTTGCCGGCGCCGGCGCGGCGGTAGCAACGGCAATCATGCTGGGCAATCGAAAGAACACGCTCGAGAGCGACTGCCCCAACAAGACGTGCACCGATCAGGGCGCCGTCGACGCCGCGGCATCGGGCAAATCGCTCCTGGTCGTCAACACCGCGTCGTTCATCGTGGCCGGCGCGGGCCTCGGGCTCGGCGCCTACTTTCTCCTGTCGGCGCCGAAGAGCAGAGCGACGGCCGCCCTCGCCCCCAACGTAAGCCCGCGCAGCGTCGATCTCTCGCTCACGGGAACGTTCTGAATGGGGGCCGCCGCGCGATCAGGTCGGCTCGCGGGCTGGCTCGCAGCGTTCATCGCCGCGGGCGCCGTGACCATGAGCTGCGCTCTCGTCGGTCGGTACGATTTCGACGGCTACCAACTCGCAGCGACTCCCGGCGGCAAAGACGCGTCGGTCACCGACGGGGCCTGCGTATCGCGGACGTGCGAAGAGCTCGGCGCCGAGTGCG
>DATEMX010000121.1:0-2295 GCA_035275365.1 Polyangiaceae bacterium
GCGCGATACGCGCGTCCGATGAAGGCGGGCTGGTGCCGGACGGCAATTCCGGCGTCGTATCTTCGCGTAGCTTCATTCCCGCCCCATTCCCCTCCATCATTTCACAAACTCCATCAGTCTCACAAAAACAACTGCGTGAGCGCAACCTCTCTCGGGCACGCGCCCTCTGTCAAGCAACAGTGCGCGCCTTTACTTTCGGTGGGCCCTGAGATGAAGATGCCGGCGAGCCCGATGCCCCCTCGAGAACCTCTCTCGGATCCCCTCGTGGGAGGAAAATATCGGGTACTTGCCCGCTTGGGGGGAGGCGGCATGGGCGAAGTATACCGCGCCGAGAACACTCTGGCTGGGCGCCCCGTGGCGCTCAAAATTCTGCGGCCCGATCTGGCCTCGGATCCGAACCTGGTGTCGCGGTTTTTCCAAGAGGCGCAAGCGGTCAACAAGATTCGTCACCCCAACATCGTCGACGTCATCGATGCCGGCATGGGCGACACGGGCCCGTTCATCGTGATGGAATGCCTGAACGGCGAGTCTGCCGCGGCCGCGCTGTCGCGACTCGGCAAGCTCTCGGTCGACGCCACGGTCGCAATCGGTGAAGGCATCTTGGCGGCCCTCGAAGCCGCGCACCGCGCCGGCATCGTGCACCGCGATCTGAAGCCGGAGAACGTCTTCTTGCACCGCGCGGGCGATGCTCGCGACGCGCTCGTCGTCGTCAAGCTCCTCGACTTCGGCATCGCCAAGGTGCTCTCGACGAGCGGGCCGACGCCGCGCACCCACACGGGCGTCGTTTTCGGAACGCCCGACTATCTTTCGCCGGAGCAGGCGTCGGGCGAACCGGTGACCGACGGGCGGAGCGATCTCTTCGCGGCGGCGGTGGTGCTCTTCGAGCTCTGCACCGGGCAAAGGCCCTTTCGCGCGGAGACGGCGCTGGCGACCGCCTACAAGGTAGTGAACGCTCCGCAACCTACCTTCGCCCAAGCGGGTGGGCCCGTCCATCCGGACCTCGAGGCGATCCTCGGTAAGGGGCTCTGCAAGAAACCCGACGGGCGCTACGCCAGCGCCGCGGAGTTCCTGCGCGCGCTGCTCGACGCCTCGCCCGACGAGCGCCGGCGGGCCGACGCGCTCCGCGCGGTTTTGGGCCGCGTGCGTCGCGCGCCCGCGGTCTCTTCTTCTTCGACTCCGCTGGCCGTCACTCCAGCCAAACACGAGCCGGCGCCGTACGCCACGCCCACCCATCGATCGGCGCTTGCGCCCGTGCAGGAAAGCTCCGGGCCGCCCAAATCGCCCCCGAGCTCCGAACCTCCGACTCGAAGCTCGCGGCCTTCTCCGAGCGACACCACGCGAAGCAGCGCGCCTGCCGCCAAACGCGCCCAATCGGCGTGTCACGTCCGCGGGCACGTCCTGCGCGCAGCGGACCAATGGATCGCCGAGCGCCATGGCAGCGAGATCCGCAATCGCATTCTCGAGAAGCTCCCCTCCGGCTGCGCAAGCGATTTTCAGCACGGCTCACTGGCCGGCGTCGTGCTCTACGATTTGGCCATCTTCGAGGCGTACGCCTCGGCCGCCACGTCGATCGCGCTTCGCAACGACATCGGCAAATGGCGCGAGATCGGTCGCGACAGCGCCGAGGGTGAGCTCAGCACGCTCCTTCGCGTGAAGACCCGCGGGTACGACACCTCGTCGTTCTTGCGCCGGTGCATGAACGTGTGGTCGAGGCTCATCGATTTTGCCGAGTGGACGGCCCAGCTCAAGCCCGACGGCGAAGCGTCGCTCCTCGTCACCGATATCGGTCCGGCGCCGCTCACGCTGCGGCATTGGCTCATCGGCGTCGTCGAGCAGACTCTCCGGCGCGCGGGCTACACGAACGCGACGGTGGCGGCGAGGGTCGGCGAGGCCGCGCGGGCACCCGAGCTCGACTTGGTCCTTCACCTCGGTCAATTGAGCACCGTCCACGGCTGACACCCGCGTCCCGAGGTGCTAGCCAAGCCGTGGGAGCAACGATCAGGCGTGGATGCAGAGCTCAACGAACCCCAGGCCCGCGCCGTGGCCGCGACCGAAGGGCCGCTCTTGGTCTTTGCCGGCGCGGGGAGCGGCAAGACGCGCGTCATCACCTACCGGGTGGCCCACCTCGTGGCCACGAACAAGGTCCCGCCCTATCGCATCCTCGCGGTAACGTTCACCAACAAGGCCGCGGGCGAGATGCGCGCGAGGCTCGACAAACTGGTGGGCCCCGAGATCACCAAGGATCTATGGGTGGGCACCTTCCACGCGACCTGCGCGAGGCTCCTCCGGCGCTTT
>DATEMX010000122.1:0-5374 GCA_035275365.1 Polyangiaceae bacterium
TACGAGGCCATTCGTGACATCCAATCCGGCGCCGTGCAGGACCCTCACGGCTGGCTCAGCTAGAACACCGAGCAGCTTACGCTGCTCGGTGTTTTTGGGGCCCCAGCCCCAAAACGCACCACAGAGGTATTCGTAGGTCGATCGACTGCGGTACACGAAGCAAGGTCAGGAAACGAAGTCGAGCTGGGCGACGCCGTCGCGCGCGGCCGCGGCGCACTGCCGCCGGTACCGCTCGCAGTCTTCGACGAATTCGCTCGTGCTCTTGGGCATTGGCACGCGCGCGCGGGTGACGTACGAAACCAGATCGCGGCCCTTGCAGACGAGCTGCATGCCCTGCGAAGCCCAATCGCGTTCGCGCGCCGATGGCTCCGAGGAGAGCACCGGCACGAACGCGGCGAGCCTCTCGGCCGCGACCGCGAACGACGTCCACACGTCGAAGATGTCTTCGTCGGTGCGCAGCGTCTCGCATTTCGATCGGGCGGCTCGGCCGAGATCGGTGATGAGCGGGTCGATACCGGCGAACATCGCGAGGCTCCCGAAGATGCGGATCATCTCGCTCGTGATGAAGTCGATGGCGGCCATCGTCTGCGCGATCTTGACGTAGCGGCTCTTGTAGAAGTCCTCGATGGGGAAGGCGAAGGCCTTGAAGGGCTCGCCCCACAGCTCGTCGATGCCTTCTTCGCCGCTCCGGTGAAGCACCATTCTTCCGAGATCGAGGGCTTCTTGGAGGTGCTCACCGCATTCTCGCATCAGCTCGTTGTCGGGCCGGATGTCCGCGCCGATGGCCTGGATCTCGACCAGCTTGGTGATGAGGTCGGCGGCTCGGTTGAAGAGGGCGCCGGCCAACATCGCTCCCTTGACGCGCCGCCGCGCCGGGTCGATCTCCGTGTCGAACGCGCGCCGTGCCTCGGCGAGTCGTGATCCGGGAACGTTGATGCCGTGTTCGACGTGGTTGAAGAGCCTGCGCGTAAGGGCCTCGATGAGCCGCTTTTTGGCGCTCAGCGTGTCGGCCGGGACCTCGTAGGCCCGCACCCAATAGCCGTCATAGAAGATGCGCAGGCGCCCATCGATCACCTGCTTCGTGCCTCGGGGAAAATCCATGCTCATGAGTCGCTCCCTCCCGTCGGGCCGCCTCGATTCTAGGACTGAAAAGGGGCCGCGTGCTCGGTCTTTCCTTGTGCGGATGCACCGAAGGTTGCGCCGAGAGGACCGCGAAACCTTCCGGAGACGAGCTCGATCCGAGCGCCGAAACGTTCGAAGGGTAGACGACGATTGATCGTGTAGTAATTATTAACATATTATTGCAATTATTTTATTTGACTGAATTGTTGGCGGAGCGCACGTTCCGTTCATGCACGATGAAAATTGGGTTCCCGCTTGGGATGGATCGCGCTACGCGGCCAACAACGCGCATCATCGAGTCTACGATGCGCGCTTTCTCGCATCGTTGCCGCTCACGCCGACGTCACGCGTCCTCGACATCGGCTGCGGCTCGGGAGAGTTCACGCGGACCGTTGCCGATCTCGCTCCGCGCGGCGTCGTGGTCGGAGTCGATGCCCAGAACTCGATGCTGGCCCAAGCTCGCCAGAGAGCGCGCGACAACCAGAGCTTCGTGCGCGCACGCGCGCAAGAGCTCGGCGAGGAGCTGGCGGACCACGAACCGTTCGACGTCGTCTTCAGTCGCGCCGTGTTCCATTGGATCCCCTTGGCCGATCACGCGGCTGTCCTCGCGGCCGTTCGCCAGCGGCTCGCGCCGGGGGGCGTGTTTTCCCTGGAGATGGGCGGTGCGGGGAACATCGCCCGCATGGTGCGGATGCTCGATGCCGTTTCGAGCCAGCTCGGCGGTCCCACGTCGCCGTGGACTTTTCCCGATGCCGGCACCTACCTCGAGTTGCTCGAGGAAGCGGGGTTCGAAGTCCGAGGTGGCCACGTGGGAACGGTGGGCCAGCGGAGGGCCTTCGACGAGGCTGGCATTCAAGGGTGGCTCGAGAGCCAGGCGCTCATGGCCTACGAATATGGCCTGCCCGTGCAGCACCACGCGACTTTTCGTCGCGCGGTGCGCGCGCGGATGAACGAGGTGCGCCGGCCCGATGGTTCGTGGGATCTCACCTACGTGAGGCTCGAGGCGCGCGTCTGCCGATCGTGACGAAGGAGGCGCGACCTGTCGCCTCGAGCCGGGCGCTCTCTTCCGCGCAGCGCGAGGCGCAAAATCCGCTGGCCGACGGTTGTGGGTGCTAGAGTGCGCCCCACCCATGAACGACCGCTTTTTGCGCGCCTGCCGGCGCCTGCCGACCGACGTCACTCCCGTGTGGTTCATGCGACAAGCCGGGAGGTACATGGCGGAGTACCGGGCCCTTCGTGAGAAGCACACCCTGCTCGAGATCTGCAAGACTCCGGAGCTCTCGCTCGCGGTCACGCTTCAGCCGCTCCGCTTCGGCGTCGACGCGGCCATCTTGTTCGCCGACATCCTGCTCCCCCTCGAGCCAATGGGCGCTCCCTTCGAGTTCGCCAAGGGAGAAGGTCCCGTCATTCACGCGCCCATTCGCGATGCCAAAGCCATCGACGAGCTGCGGGTCATCGAGCCCGAAGACGGCCTCGGGTACGTGCTGTCGTCGCTCAAGCTCATCCGCCGCGAGCTCGACGGCAAGGTGCCGCTCATCGGTTTCGCGGGCGGCCCCTTTACCCTCGCCAGCTACCTCATCGAGGGCGGCAAATCGTCGCACTTCGAGAAGACCAAGCGGCTCATGTACAGCGAGCCCAAAGCGTGGGACACGCTGATGTCCAAGCTCGCCGAAGTCGTGCGCCGCTATCTGCGCGCGCAGGTCGAGGCCGGCGCAGAGGCCGTTCAACTCTTCGACTCGTGGGTCGGCTCCCTCTCGACCGACGACTACCGAGCCTTCGTCATGCCTTACGTCTCCAGGATTTTGAAGGACGTGGAGACCACCGGCGTGCCTGTCATCCACTTCGGCACCGACACCGGTGCTCTGCTCGGATTGCAGCGCGAGGCGGGCGGCACCGTGCTCGGTATCGACTGGCGAACGCCGCTCGACGAAGGCTGGGACAAGGTCGGTCGCGACGTCGCCGTGCAGGGAAACCTCGATCCTTCCGTGCTCTTCGCGCCGTGGGAGTTCGTCGCCAAGGCCGCCGACAAGGTGCTCTCCCGCGCGGGCCGTCGGCCGGGCCACATCTTCAACCTGGGTCACGGGATCTTGCCGGAGACGCCCGTCGACAACGTGGCGCGCCTCGTCGATTTCGTGCACCAGTCGACAGCCGCGGGCTCCGAGTCGTCGTAACGATGTTCGGTGGAACGAACCGCGTCGTGGTCATCGGCGGTGGGCTCTCGGGGCTGGCCGTTTCTCATGCGCTCATCCGCGAGGCCAACCGCGAGGGCCGCGCGCTCCGGCTGACGATGCTCGAAAGGGGCAAGCGCCTAGGCGGCAACATCCACACCGAACAGAAAGACGGCTTCGTCATCGAAGCCGGCCCCGATTCCTTCGTGGTGACGCGGCCTCACGCGCTGCACCTCTGCGAGGAGCTCGGCCTCTCGCCGCGCCTCATCGAAACGAACCCCGCGCATCGTCGCGTTTACATTGCCCGAAGGGGTAGACTCCTCCCCATGCCGCAGGGGCTCGTCCTCGGCATTCCTTCCAGGGTTCGTCCGTTTCTGCGCTCGCCGCTGCTCTCGGTGCGCGGCAAGCTGCGCGCCCTGCGCGAAGTCGTGAAGGCCAACCCCGACGCCGGCGGGGGCGACATTTCGCTCGGCGATTTTCTGGAGCGGCGATTCGGTCGCGAGATGGTCGACGTCATCTTGGAGCCGCTCCTCGGCGGCATCTACGCGGGTGATGCGTCGCGCCTCAGCCTTCGGTCGACGTTCCCCGACTGGTTTTCGCAGAGCGGGAGCGGCTCTTCGCTCGTTCGTTCGGTGCGGGCCGAGCAAAGGGCCAAGCGCAAAGCCGGGCCGTCGCCCTCGCCGTTTCGTTCGCTGGTGTCGGGGATGGGCGAGCTCATCGATACGCTCGCGGGGCGCGTAGGTGCGGGGGCCGTACGCTTCGGGGCCGAGGTGCTCCGCGTCGAGCGCGAGCAGCGAGCATTTCGCGTGGTCATGTCCGACGGGGAGCTCGAAGCCGACCACGTGGTGGTCGCGCTACCCGCGTGCGCCGCGGCGCGTTTGCTCTCGACCTTCGACGAGCAGCTGGGCCGCGAGCTCGAGAGCATCGAATACGTGTCGACGGCCACCGTCACGCTCGCGTACCAGCGCTCGCAGATTCGCCATCCGCTCGATGCGGCCGGCTTCTTGGTCCCGCGCAGCGAGGGCCTCAAGGTCACCGCCGGGACTTTCATCTCGAGCAAGTGGGAAGGTCGCGCGCCCGAGGGGCATGCGCTGGTGCGCGGGTTCGTGGGCGGCGCGCACGACGAGACGACCGCTTCGCTCCCCGAGGACGAGCTCGTTCGCATCGTACGAGGAGAGCTCGGGCGGATGCTCGGCGTCTCCGGCGAGCCCGCCTTTGCCCGCGTGTATCGCTACATCAAGGCGAGCCCCCAGCCGCTCGTCGGACATTTCGAGCGCGTGGCGCGCATCCGGGAGCGCGTTGCCAAGACGCCGGGCCTCTACGTCATCGGCAACGCGTACGACGGCGTCGGCATCCCCGATTGCGTTCGGCTGGCCGAACAAGCAGCTTCTCAAATGCGCGCCGGACACTAGGAAGGGAACGGCCCGTCTGCGTAGCTGACGACGCGTACGACAGCCTGCCGCGTTTTCATCCGGCGTGGGTGGGTCATCCGCTCGTGGGGAACTAGTGCCGCTTGGCCAAGTTCTCCGGACTTTGGCCAAGCCTGCGCTTCGCGCGGAGGCGGCTTCGCCGCCAGGCACTATCCTTTTGTCTCCGGGGGCTTTGCCCCCGCCCCGCCGGGGCTTCGCCCGGAACAGGGCCCCACCCCCACGGCACCTCCGGCGCCGATCTACTTGCTTCTCTCCACGCTCTCGATTCTGGGGGCCAGATTTTCGCCGCGTGACACTAGGTCCCCCGGGCCCGCGTCAGGGATCGTCGGCGGGGAGGGCAAAGAGCTCGATGCCCTCGTCGGCGGCGGCCCACGCGGCGACGTCGCCGACGGGTGTCGCCAGCACGGGCACGCCGAGCGCGCGCGCTTCGCGGATGACGGTGGGTGCGCCCTCGGCGGCGCTCAGGCAGACGAGCTTGTCGGCTCCGGCAATGCTCGAGAGCGCGTCGGAGCGCGCGAGCTGTCCGACGAAGCGTGCGTCGACGTCGAGCGACGCAGCGAGCGCTTCGAGCTCGCGTCTCAACGGTCCGTCGCCCACGATGGTGAGCCGCGCTTTTTTTCGTGCGGCCTCGCGGATGGCGAGATCGACCCGCTT
>DATEMX010000123.1:0-3632 GCA_035275365.1 Polyangiaceae bacterium
CGTCGTGCTAGCGGCGTGCGGCGGGCCGCGCGTGGCCGATCCCGCATCGCGGTTTTTTGCCGTGCACAACGTGATGCGCGCCATCGGCCTCTATCCGACAGGACCGGTCAACCAAGGCTCGCTCGCGGCAGGCCAAGAAGCGAAATTGCCCCTCGCGCTCGCGGCCACGTGCGTCGCAGTGGTAGCCGTCGGTGGTCCAGGCGTTTCGGATCTGGCGCTACGCCTCTCCGATGCGGAGGGGCAAATCGTGGGCGAAGAGCGAGCGCACGACGCCGAGGCCGTCGTCCGTGTGTGCCTCGAACGGCCCGGTGAATACGTTGCGATCATTCGCATGGCCGAAGGCTCCGGCGAATACGTTGCCTCGAGCTTCACGGGAGGCGAGGGGGTCGTGGTCGACGGCGGAGCGGCCGCGAGCGCCGGCGGTACGTGCGAAGCCCCTCTGCCGCTCGTGCCGGGCCGCGGGTTGGCCGGTACGACCGATGGCGCGACCGATCAACAAGAGGGTACGTGTTCGAGCAGCGGTGGTGGAGGCGAACGCGTTTTCCGCCTCGATCTTTCGGCGCGGCAGCGGGTCGCCATCGACGTCGCGGCCGATTTCGACGCGCTCCTCTACCTTCGCAAGGGCGTATGCGGCGACGGCGACGAGCTCGCTTGCAACGATGACTCGGGCCCCAAGCACTCGAAGATCGACGTCGTGCTCGACCCCGGCGCCTACTTCGTCTTCGTCGACGGCTACGGTGACGAATCGGGTTCCTTCCGAATTCAGGCGACGACACGCGACGCGCCCACGGTGGCCGACGTGTGCAAGAACGCCCGCCCTCTGGCTGCGGGGTCACGTGTGAACGGAAACCTCTCGGGTGCGTTCGACAACGCCCACGCGACGTGCGGACGCGACGCCAAAGGTGTCGACCAACCTTATCGGTTCGATCTCCCGGCGCGCGCCCGCGTCAGGTTCGTGGGTCGCTCGGGCGAATTTCGACCAGTCGTCCACGTGCGTCGCGTTTGCGAGGACGAGTCGACCGAGGTCGGTTGCGCCGACGCGGGTTTCGGCGACGACGAAGGGGCTTGGGTCGGCGTCCTCGACGCCGGGGCCTATTGGGTCTTCATCGATTCGGCCGACGAGGCGTCGCCGGGCGCGTTCGACTTGAGCGCCGAGACGGCTCCTGAATTCGGTTCGACCCTGTCGCGCGCAACGCCGGGCGACGCCTGCGGCGATGCCCTCACGCTCTCCGGTGCGTCAGGTAAGGTCGAAGGCGACACGTTTGTGGCCAAGGACGACGTGGCCATCGGATGCGCGGGAGGCGGCGCGCCCGATCTCGTCTATCGCGTCGATCTCGTCCATCGCTCCCGCGTCACGGCGCGGCTCGGGGCCGATGAGGCGAGCCATTCGTTGTCGCTCGAGCGCGCGTGCGCCGATCGCTCGACGGAGCTCGCGTGCGGCTCGATCATCGACAAGATCGTCGCGCCCGGGGCCTACTTCCTCGTCGTCGACGGCGCGCGTCCCGAATCGCTCGGCAGATTCTCTCTCAGCTACAAGGTGCGCGACATGGTCGACGTCGACGCCGCCTGCGGCCGCGTGGCGACGCTCGCTTGGAACAGGTCGGAGGTCGGTTCCACGGCGGGGGGCCGCGACCGTTTCGCGTCGACTTGCGCATCTCGGGGTGGGGGCTCCGGCGCCGATCGCGTCTACCGCTTTGCCGTGCCTCGCCGCATGGGGGTCAAGGTCACCCTCGAGGCTCGGGGCTTTCGAGGGGCCCTCTCGCTGCGCCGCGTCTGTTCGGACGACGCCTCTGAGGTCAAATGCGCCGAGGCCGCCGACGACGCGGGCAAGATCCAGCTTCAGGCCGTGCTCGAGCCCGGTACCTATTTCGCCGTCGTCGACGGCGCGGGACCCAAGGCCGAAGGGCCTTTCACCTTGCGCGTGGACGGGTTCGAGGAGCCCAAGCGGTCGAGGTGACGCCTCGCGTTGACATGAAGCAGGGGGCCTGCTAGTTCTCCGCCCCTTCCCAAGGGCGCTCTCCCTGGGAAATGCCCGTGTCCATGCAAAGTGGGCGGCGAACCAAGTTCATCTTCGGAGGCACCCAGTGTTCAAGAAGGTCTGCATCTTCTCGGGCAACGCGAATCCAGCGCTGGCTCAAGAGATCGCGCAGGTTCTTGAGATGCCGCTCGGTCAATGCCGAGTCTCGCGCTTCAGCGACGGCGAGACTTTCTGCGAAATCCGCGAAAACGTGCGCGGCGTCGACACGTACGTCATCCAGCCCACTTGCTCGCCGGTCAACGACAACGTCATGGAGCTGCTCATCATGGCCGATGCGCTCCGGCGGGCCTCGGCCGGATCCATCACGGCCGTCGTGCCTTACTACGGTTACGCCCGGCAAGATCGCAAGGTCGCTCCTCGGACGCCCATCACGTCGAAGCTCTGCGCCGACTTGATGGTCTCGTCGGGCATCAACCGCGTGCTCTGTGTCGACCTGCATGCCGGCCAAATTCAAGGCTTTTTCAACATACCGTTCGACCATCTGTACGCCCTACCGGTCTTCCTCGACGACTACCTGAAGAAAAACTTCGATCGGAGCGCCTGTGTCGTTTCGCCCGACGCCGGCGGCGTGGAGCGAGCCCGTGCGTGGTCCAAGCGGCTCGACGCCTCCCTCGCCATCATCGACAAGCGCCGCGAGAGGGCCAACGTCAGCGAGGTGATGCACATCATCGGCGACGTCAATGGTAAAGACTGCATCATCGTCGACGACCTGGTCGACACGGCCGGCACCCTCTGTAACGCCGCCCGGGCCCTCCGGGCTCACGGCGCCAAGCAAATCGTCGCCTGCGCGAGCCACGCCGTCCTTTCCGGGCCCGCGGTGGCGCGGATCGTGGATTCTCCCCTTGCAGAAGTCGTATTTACCAATAGCATCCCGCTTTCGCCCGAGGCGGCCGCCTCGGGTCGCATCAAGCAGATCTCCATCGCCCGCCTTCTCGGTGAAGCGATTCGGAGGATCCACAACAGCGACTCCGTGAGTTCGCTTTTCGTCTGAGACCGTTTGGAGATTGTCATGGATATCATCAAGCTCGACGCCAAAGTCCGAAACCAAGCCGGCAAGACCTACGCTCGGCGGTTGCGTAGCGAAGGCCAGGTTCCCGCGGTCGCCTACGGAAAAGGGCTCGCCACCGTCGCGCTTTCGGTTCCGCCCAAGGGCCTCATCGAAGTACTGAAGAGCGAACACGGTCAAAACACCGTGGTCGAGCTCGGCATCGACGGCTCCAAAAAGCTCACCGTCCTCTTGCGCGAATACACGGTGCATCCCACCTCCCGCGAACTGCTTCACGCAGATTTCGTCGAGATCAAGCTCGATGAGCCGGTCGACGTCGAAGTTCCCTTCGTCTGCAAAGGCAAGGCGGCCGGCGTGGTCCTCGGCGGTATCCTGCGCCAAGTCTACCGGCGTCTGCCCATCCGCTGCTTGCCTGAGCAGATTCCGGCGCTCCTCGAGCACGACGTTACTCCGTTGAACCTCGGCGATCACGTCAAGGCGAGCGAGCTATCGCTCCCCAAGGGCGTGAGCGTGCGCCTTCCCGCCGATCAAACGGTGGCCGGCATCGTGGCTCCCGAAAAAGAGAAGCCGGAAGATGCGGAGGCCGCT
>DATEMX010000124.1:0-10320 GCA_035275365.1 Polyangiaceae bacterium
CCAAATTGGAGTCGACGCGGGCCCGGGTTACGCTTCGCCCCGTGATCCTCGAAGCGATGCTCGCCGAGTCTTGGCCGATGCCAGCCCTACCCTCGGTGCCATGATCGGAACCTATCCCACGCCGGTCGAGCGCCTCGCCGACCTCTCCACTGCATCGACCGAGCTCTGGATCAAGCGCGACGACATAGCGGGCGATCTCTACGGGGGCAACAAGGTCAGAAGGCTCGACAAGCTGCTCGATCTCGCCCGCTCGCGCGGCGCGCGGCGAATTCTGACGCTGGGTGCCGCCGGGAGTCACCACGTGCTCGCGTGCTCGATCTACGCGTCGCGGGCAGGGCTCCGCACCGCCGCCGTTTTGACGCCCCAACCGGCAGGCGACCACGCCGTGAGCAACCTCAAGATCGCCCTCGGCCAAGGGCTCGAGGCGTTCGCCGCTCGGAGTTTGGCAACGGCGCCCTTCGTATTCGCGAGCGTTTGGCGCAAGGGCGACCTCGTCGTGGCGCCGGGCGGCTCGAGCGTCGTCGGCACGACGGGCTACGCCGAAGCGGCCTTCGAGCTTGGCGCGCAGATCGAGAGCGGTGCGCTCGCAATGCCCGATGCCATCGTCGTGGCGCTCGGATCGGCCGGAACGGCCGCCGGACTTCTCGCGGGCACCGCCATCGCGGGGCTTCCGATCAAGGTGATCGCCGTGCGCATCGTGGAACCTTGGCTCATGGGCAAGTGGCGAGCCCTCTCCCTCGCCCGTCGGGTCGCCCGGCACTTGGGCAAGCCGGTTTCCACGCGATCGCTTGCCGCGGCGCTGGAGATCGACGCGCGCTTTCTCGGCAACGGCTACGGCCACCCCACTCGCGAGGGAGCGCGCGCCGTCGCCACGGGCGCGCGCTCCGGTGTCGTGCTCGATCCGACTTACACCGCAAAGGCGTTTGCGGCGTGTCTCGACATCGTCGCGAGCGGCCGCTATCGCCGCGTGCTCTATTGGCACACGCTGTCGAGCCGACCTCTATCGCAGTTCGTCGAGCAAACGCCCGCCGAGCTTCCTCCGAATCTGCGCTCCCTCTTCACCTGACACTACCGCCACAGAGATGTCGGGCGGAATCATACCTGGTCCAAATCGGTGATGACCGACGGCGCGTGATCCTCGAGCGGTTTTGTCGAGTTGACGCCTGATCGACGGGATCGCCCACCGGGCCGAACGATCGTCTCGAACCTACCTTCGCCGACGAAGTGCCAGGTACCCCACACGGTGGTTTCGAAACCTTATTTCGCAAGCGGCCCCTCACACATTCGCGAGATGGGCCGCTGAGTGATAATTTGAGGTTTAGTGCGCAGTCTCTTACGAACCGCGTGGCGCGTCGTCCTGGTGGGCGTTGCCACGTGCTCCACCGCTTGCAGTTTGTCAGTGCTCGAAGGCCTGTCGAGCGGCCCGGCGTCCAACGAAGCGGGAGAACCCGCGATCGTCGACGCTGCGACTTCACACGACGCGGGAACTGTCACCGCGCAGATGGAGGCGTCGTCGGCCGACTCGTCGCCGACCGAGGTCTACTACGACGACGGATCGACGGGCACGTCGCATGATGCGGCGCGCGACCCGAGCGACGCGGCACGCGACGCGGCAGCGGGTTGTCGAGAATCCTGTGGTGGCAAAGGCTATTGCTTCGAAGCCGAATGCGTCTACGCCTCATGCAAAGATCGCCTCGCTGCGGAGCCGTCATCGGCTTCGGGCGTCTACCTCGTCGATCCCGATCGCGGTGGCGGAGATCCTCCGTTCGCGACCTTCTGCAAGATGGACTTGGCGGGCGGCGGCTGGACGTTGCTCATGAAGATCGACGGGAGCAAGTCGACCTTCCACTTCGCTTCGGATCTCTGGGAGAACACGATGACCTTGCGGCCCGAGTCTGCCGATCTCGAGATGACCGAGGCCAAGCTTCGTTCCTACGTTACGCTGCCTTTCGCGGCGCTCCTCGTGGGCATGCGCGACAGTTCGGTCACACGTTGGACCGTGCTCTCGGTCGGTGGCTCGTCGCTCCGCGATCTGATGGCCGGTAGCTACCAGCCCACGGCCCTCGGGCGCTCTTCGTGGTTGAAGCTCCCCGGCACCGGCACGCTGCAACCTTACTGCAATCGCGAAGGCGTCAACGTGATCACCGACCAAACGCGCATTCGCCTCGGCATCGTAGCCAATCAGCAAGACAACTGCTCGTCGTGCGATTCGTTCATCGGGTTCGGCGGGCAAATCGGCGGGCTAAATATGGCCTGCGGAAATCTCGCGTTCGAGGTTCCCAATGCATACGACATCGCCGACGACGACTTCGGCTACGTGATGGCGCGTTGAGGATGGCGGGACGCGGCCTGGCTCAGGGGAGATCCGGCAAGCGTTCGATGTGCTCGAGGCGAACGGTGCGAAAGTAGATCTCCGCCGCTTCGGACTGTAGCTGGATCTTGCCGCGCGCGACGCGAGCGAAAGGCTCGCCCCCCACGGCGTGCACGGCGTTCCGGGGATGGGCCACGACGACGCCGTTCACCACGTGCAGGCTTTCGTTGCTCGCGGTGTAGACTTCGATCGTGTTCCACTTGCCCGATTGCTCCCGTTGGCTCGTGGCCCGGAGGAAGAATACCCCGCCGTCGACGGCGATGGGACCGAGCGCGTAATAGCTGCCCACGTCGCCTTGGGCAATTTGGAGTTCCATCGACGTCATGAAAAAGGCCGACCCCGGTGGTTCGGCGAGGGAGGCGCCGCCTTTCTCGACCGCACCGAACGCACCAATCGAGTGATAGAGAAGGCCGCTGTCGCGAGAACCGAGCTGCGGCCAAACGCGCGACCCCCATTTGTATTCGACGAAGAGGTGGTAGTTCTCGTATTCGGCGATCGTCGTGAGCGCGCCCCAAAATTGGCCCGAGATCTGGATGGCGCTCGCGCCATCGATGTTCACGACGCTGAAGACGCGTTCGGGGTCGAGGTTGAGCCCGATCGGCGTGCTCCCGGGGTGCCAGCGCCCCGCATCATCGGCTTCATGGGGCGGGCCCAAATACGTGTCCCATCCCTCGAGGTTACGGCCGTTGAAGAGCTGGGTCCACGCACCGTTCGCGTCGGGTTCGTGCGTGGTGGGAGCATCGTCTTCCTCGGAGTCCCGGTCCGCGTCGCCGGAGGCCACCGCAGCTTCCGGTAGTACCGCAGCTTCGCTTAGTGCCGCCGCGTCGTTCCGAGAGGCATCGTCTCGCTCCTCGATGCCGGGCCTCTCTTTGGAGCTGCAGTGCAACGCCAGGCACGAGAGAAGCCCGGCGGCCGATCCAATGGTGCGAAACCTCACCGTTCTCGTGTGTAAGAAATCCATGCGACCAGACTGACACGAATCCGATCCGCCGCCAGCGAGGGGGAGCCGGCGTCACGACAAAATCGTTCGAAAGGAGGGCCGGGGGCGGACATGTTCCCGTTAACGCAAAATGCAGTCCTCGCGGCGGCGAGACCTGTGTAGCTTGGCAGTGGATGACCAAGCCTCCGTCCCTTCGTCGAACCTGGCTCGTTCCCATGGCCACGCTCGCTTCGATCGCGGTCGCCGCGTTCGTCGTTCTCTACGCCGTCGATCGCTATGTAACGGGGGGCGCCGCGGGTCAATCCGCCTTCGACCTGCCGCAGTACTTCTTCTTCGATCAAGACCACATCACCGACTCGGTGAGCGCCTTGGGCGGCATGGTCGCGGGCGTCCTCGGCATCGTCATCAGCGTCGTCTCGATCGTCGTGCAGCTCTCCGCGTCTCGCTACACCGGCGTCACTGCCATGTTCTTCCGGGACCGCACCAACGTGTCGGTCATGGCTTTCTACGTCGTCGCTTGCGTGTCGGGCGTCATGGTGAGCATGTCGGTCCGAGCCGATTTCGTTCCCCGGCTCACCGTGCTGGCCATGATGGCGACGACGTCAGTCGGCCTCGTTCTCATGGCGCCCTATTTCGCCTACGTGTTCCGCTTCCTCGAACCTTCCAGCATCGTCGCGCGTATCAAGCGCGAAGCCGTGGCAGAGGCCGCCAAGGGCGCCGTCACCCCGGATCGCGAGCGATGCGCGTCGGCTCAGGTGGCCATCCTCTCGGCGATGGAGGAGCTCACCGACATCACGAGCAATTCCATCTCGGGCAAAGACAAGATCATCGCCAGCCGCGCGGTCGATGCGCTCAAAGACTTGGCGATCGAGTACTTCCGATTCAAGGGCCGCTCGAGCGCGGCCTGGTTCGAGATCGGCGATTCCATCCGCGACAACCCCGATTTCGTCGCGATGGAAGCCGAGTCGCTCGGCGACTTGGTCACACGCAAGACGTGGGTCGAATGGAAGGTGATGCGCCAATACCTCGGCATTTACAACGAGGCGCTCGCGGCGATGAAGGACATCAACTACCTCATCGCCATCGACACGCGTTACATCGGCGAGGCGGCGGGCGAAGCGAGCGACGACGAGGTCGTGAGCCTCGTCTTGCGGTTCATGAATTCGTACCTCCGCGCCACGCTCAACGCCAAAGACGTGCGTACGGCGTACAACGTGCTGAACCAGTATCGCTTGCTCGTCGAGTCGCTCCTGCGCAAAAATCGCATCGACAACGCGATCGCGGCCGCCGGCTACCTCAAATATTACGGTCACGTCAGCTACGAGCTCAAGTTGCCTTTCGTCACCGAGACCGTCGGCTACGATCTCGGCACGCTCTGCCAGCTCGCTCACGAGCTCGGTATCGAAGAAGAAGAGACGCTCCTCGCGACCTTCCTCGATCTCGATCGCCCGACGCCCGGCCACGAGCTCGCGCTCAAGGGGGTACGCAAAGCGCAGGTCAAGCTCGCCGCCTTCTACATCTTGGCGGGCGCCGAAGCGAACGCGCGCCGCATTCAGTCGGACATGGCGAGCGAGCCGGAAGACCGCATGCGAGCGATTCGCGCGGAGCTCGAGCGAGTGGAGACCAAGGATTTTTGGGAGATCATCGATCGCGGTCGAAATTTCGAGTTCATGCCCGCGCCGCAGAAAGCTGCGATGGCCCAGTTTTTCGAGTGGTTCGCGAAGGCGCCCGCCGTTCGTTCCGCTACGTAGCCATTGCGTGCTCGACGGCGACGAAGGGCACGGCGGTTCTCCGTCCGGCGCGCCGTCGACGCTCGCGTCCTCTGCGGGGCAATGCTTCTACGGGGCCCGTCGTTCGGCACGGTGGAAGGGCCCTGAATCGCGTCCGGCGATTCGCGTAACGGCTCCCCACCCAGCTGAATCGCGCTAGGACACCCTTTTGCGGGGAGCTGTACTAAGGCGCAGCGCTCGGCGTCTGCCACGCCGGCTCGAGGTCATCGCGAACGGTTTCCGCGAGCAGCGTCACGTGCGCGCAGTGGGCGGGCTTGTCACCACCGAGGTAGCCGCGCACGTGCATGCCGCGCCGGTCGAAGCCGCTCACGAGCTCGGCGCCGAGCGGGCTCATCGCTTGGCGAGGCGTTCGTACGCCGCCCACGCGATCGATGAGGTAGTCGGCAACTTGACTCGTCGAGGCGTACCCTGGCGGAACGATCTCGGAGTGTGACATGTATAGAAAAACATTGCCCCGGGCAGCGCGTGCGGCATAGTCGGCGACCGCCGAAATCGGCGGGCCCCACACCCGGTGCATCGACCGGCCGGCGCCGTCGTCGCGAGGCTCGTACCCCGAGTGGAGCGAATCGAGGAGCACGACGGCTTCGATGCCACCCTTGGACTGCGCGAGGATGCGCTTCACGGCGCCGTAGCCAGCGCTCCAGCTAGAGAGCGCGAGGTGACGAACATGGGCCCGCGCGTCGCCGCTCGCTTTGACGAGCCCACGCTGCACCTTTTCGAGAAGGGCCGGAAATGCCGCGGAGCTCTCGAAGGCATGCTCGTAGGGGCCGCTCGAGTTGCCAAGATCGATTCCCACGAGAACGACGCCTCTCGCCGCTTCGACGAACGCGTGCCGCACGGCGTCGTGCCCGTGGAAATGAACCACGACGTCATATCCGAAATCGTCGGTGTGGCCTCCGCGGAGCGGCACGATCATCTGGCCCATGCCGATGCGTTGCCAGCGCGAATAGGCGCCGAAGCCGTTGTCGGGCACCCAGCAAGCGTTGTAGCCGCGCGCGCGGAGCCGCGGCGTGAGCGTTGAAATCGCGCGAAACGGCGAGGTTTCGCGGTACGGCACCTCCGCCGGCATCAGCGACGCCGGAAATCCTGCTTCGGCAAGACCTGGTGGGTCGGGCGAACGGGTCGTTCCCGCGGCGGCCATCCCCATCGTTGCGCTTGCGACAATAACAGAGCCTGCGGCGAACAGCGCACGCTTCAAGCCTGCAAAAGAACCTGCCTTTTGCATGAGCGCCCGAGGATACAGGGACAACCGACGCGGGTCACCGCAAAATGCGCGGGAACATGGCCGTTCGACTTCTCCCTCATCCGCGTACACTTCACTCTTCTGCTCCGTGCGGAGTCGCGCGTTCGGGATCGCCCATCACGATGCGCCCCCACACGTAGGCAACACGGCGCCTGAAGCTGCCCACTTGGTTTCCCCCGTAGACCCACAAGTCGTGATCGCGATCGGTCTTCACGACGGCCATCCACCAACCCGACGACGCCATCGCCAAGAGCTCCGGCTCTTCGTCGCTCGCGCGGGCGCGAAACACGCCGACGCCGCACGCAAGGTGTGGACTGCTCTTCGAGCATCCCGCGGCCACGAGGAGCTCTTCGTTGCCCACCGGGTGCCAACGCCACACGCGATCGATGCGAAATTTTTCTCCCGCGGGCAGTTCGGGAGGCGGCTCGGCGCGTACGGCGAGGGCGAGCCGGTTCACGAGCGCGGGCTCGCTAAAGATGGGTTCGAGCGTCTTGCCGCGCACGACGGTCAGCTTGACCTCCGCGGCGTTCGCGTCACCAGCGCAGCACCGCACGCTCAGATCGGCGCGCCGCGTATTCGGAGCCACCGCCATGGCGTTCGCGCAGCGGCCGGTGAGCTCGCCTGCTTCGGAGTTGCCGCCTCGCGCCGTTCCGAGCGTCGTATTGCCGCCGCGCTTCCACGCGCTCCCGGTCCATTCCCACGGCCCCCCGTGCAGGTCGCGAACGCCGAACGCGCTCTTGCAGCCGATGCGCAGCCCGCTCGGCGCGAGTCGGCCTGCGAGACCCATCGTGCACTCGGCCGCTCGGTATGTTTCCCCGTATTCGTACATCGTGTTCGCGGGGCCCTTGCACGCGCGCTCCCATTCGAGCTCGGTGCAGAGCCGCTTGCCTTGCGAAGTGCAGAGCCCCGTCGCTTCGTCACGCGTCATGCCCGTCTTCGGAATCGCGCCCGCTTCGTTGGGATACGCAAATTCGTCGATGTAAAATCCGGCCATCGCGATAGGCTCGCCCGTCATCTCTTCGTCGGCGGCGCGCGGCGTTCGCTGCTTCGGCGTTCCCGCGACGAGCGTGCCCGGCGGGATCCAAACCATGCCCCTCCTCGGCGGAGCGTGCTCGGCCGCGTCGCTCTCCGTCCCCGGCCATACGAAGCCGGCCTCGGCGACGGTAACGCTCGTGCTTGTCGTGCTCGCCGAAGGACACGCGCCAAGCACCGGCAACGCCCACGAAAACAAGGCAAGCCGAAGGGCCAGCGCCCTTTGGCCGGTCATCCGCCCGGCTCTCCGCGTTCATCGCGCTCGCGGAGGCCGAGCTCTTTCATCTTGAGCTGCAAACCTTTGCGCGAAATTTTGAGAAGGCGCGCCGCGTGGGTGACGTTACCGTTCGTTTGATCGAGCGCCCGCACGATGAGCTCGCGTTCGAGCCGGCTCATCGCGGCTTTTACCTGTTCCTTCAAGCCGTCTGGTCCGAGACCGTCTTTCGGTTCTGCGGGCGAGCTCGGAAGCGCGGGGCGCGCCTCGTCGGTGCCTGTGTCGCGGACGCCGGCCGGTAAGTCGATGAGGCGCACGCGCTGCGTGTCGCAGAAGAGAATGGCGCGCTCGAGCACGTTCTCGAGCTCGCGAATGTTGCCGGGCCACCCATACGACACGAGCCGTTCCATGGCTTCTGACTCTACCCCCGAGACCGTTTTGTTCAGCCGGGCGTTGAACTTGTCGACGAAGTGCGCCGACAGGAGGGGAATGTCGGTGACGCGTTCGCGCAGCGCCGGCAGCTCGATGGGAACGACGTTGAGGCGGTAGTAGAGATCCTCGCGGAAGCTCGATGCCGCGATCTCGCGCTTCAAGTCGCGGTTGGTCGCGGCCACGAGGCGCACGTCGACGCGGATGGTCTTGATGCCGCCTACGCGCTCGAACTCGCTTTCTTGCAAGACGCGCAGGAGCTTCACCTGCATCTCCACCGGAATCTCGGCGATTTCGTCGAGAAAGAGCGTGCCGCCAGAGGCGAGCTCGAAGCGCCCCGGCTTCGAGGTAACGGCGCCGGTGAAGGCGCCGCGCTCGTAGCCGAAGAGCTCCGACTCCATGAGGTCTTTCGGGATTGCCGCGCAGTTGACCTTGATGAAAGGCCGCTCTTTGCGTGACGAGTTCTCGTGCAGCGCGCGGGCGACGAGCTCCTTGCCCGTGCCGCTCTCGCCGGTGATGAGGACGGTCGTGGGCGTATTCGCGACGCGCTCGAGGATGGCGTAGATGCTGAGGATGGCGTCGCTCTCGCCGATGATTCCAAACCGCGCGCCCGCTCCTTCGCGCAGCTCTTCGCGGGTGGCTTCCGTATCGGCCAGGTCGCGCGTGCGCAGCGCCTTCTTGACGATCGTGCGCACTTCGACTTGGTCGAACGGTTTCGTAATGTAGTCGAAGGCGCCCGTCTTCAGGGCCTCGACGGCGTTGTCGACGGTACCGTGCGCCGTCAGAATGACCACGGGCAACTCGGGATCGCCGCGCAACGCCTGGCGTAAGAGCTCCATGCCGTCGATCTTGGGCATCCGCAGATCGGTGATGACCAAATCGATGTGGTGTTCGCGCAAGATCGTGAGCCCAGCTTCGCCATCGGGGGCGGTATGGACCTCGTAGCCGTCGCGAGAAAGCTGGGCAGCGAGCACCCGGCGCAAATTGGCCTCGTCGTCGACGACGAGGATTTGCTTTTTTTCGGGGAGCATCATGGATTTGACGGGGTCCTCATACAAAAGCCGTGCGAAATCACTGAAGATCGGGGTACGTTCGGCGACGTCGCATGCGGCCGGGCAAGGGTGACAACGAATGGTTGGAGGGTTGATATGGGTTTGTCCCTAAGAGGTGTGCTTCTCACGGGGATCATTTCGCTCAGCTCTGCGTTTGCCATGGCGGCCGACTCCAAGGCCTCGTTCCCTGCCTGTACCACGGCTCCGACCGAAGCCGACCGGAAGGCTGCGCAAGGGGCGTTTGCCGCGGGTCAAGGCTCGTTCAATGAAGCCGATTATGCAACGGCCATCACCTATTGGCGAGACGCCTACCGTCGCGATTGCACTGCCCACGCGCTTTTGCTCAACCTCGCGCGCGCCTACGAGCTGAAAGGCGATCGCCCCGAAGCGGTGACGTCGCTTGAAACTTACCTCCAACGCAAGCCCGACGCGAGCGACGCCGACCAAATCAAGCGCCGCATCGAGAACTTGAAGACGCAGATCGCGTCATCGCCCGCGCCCGCCGCCACGGTGACGCCGGTGGCGCCGCCGACGTCAACGAGCCCGGGCCCCGCCCTTCCTCCCCCGTCGCCCCCGCCGAACGAGAACGTCGAAAAGGGCAAGTCGCGCAGCATTCTGCCTCTCATCGTGGCGGGAGCAGGCGGCCTCGTGGCCATTCTGGGCGTGAGCTCCATCTCCCAGGGCAAGACGAAAGAGAACGAGGCCAACGAGGCCTGCAAGTCGCGCATGAATTGCCTTCAGTCGGTGACCGACAAAGGCAATGAGGGCATCAAACAGCAGACGACCGGCGGCATCTTGCTCGGCGTGGGTGGCGTCGCCATCGCCGGCGGGCTCGTTTGGTATTTCGTTCAGTCGCCGAGCGGCGGCAGCGCGCACGCCGGTATCCCGCTCGGCAAGCGCGCCCAAGTCACCCCAAGCGTCCTGCCCGGCTATGCGGGCGTCTCGCTCGGCGGCTCGTTCTAGAACACCGAACGGTTTGAAAACGTCGACCGATTCAGCGGTTGCAGGTCAGTCGACAACGTCGTTTTGGGGCTGGAGGCCCCAAAACTGGGGGAGGGCCCTCGACGTGGCCGTAGTGAATCGGCAGCGGCCTCGCACCGCCTAACAGGCACCACCAGGTCGTGCACAAAAAGACAAGCTAGAACACCGAACGGGGTTACCGTCCGGTGCCCTAGCGCATCACATCGAAGCGCCGCTCTACGAGCTGCGCACCGAAACGACGTTACTTCTTCTTTGCGGCGCCCTTTTT
>DATEMX010000125.1:0-6439 GCA_035275365.1 Polyangiaceae bacterium
CGCCATGTCGATGCCATTCGGCACGAAGATGAAAACCAGTCGCACCGGCACCTTGGGAACGTCGGCGCGGGCGGAGCGCGGCAACACTGACTCCAAAAAGGGCAGACCCAGCAGTGTACCCGCTCCCCCGAGCGCCAAGCGACGCGACAGTTGACGTTTCTGGTAATTCATAGCGTGCCTTCCGTGGCGGGATCGCCCCGCCGGCTGGTAAACGTGGGGCTCATCACGATGCGACGGACGAGATCCTTGAACGAATAGCCATTCTGTGTGAGCGCTTCGCCCAGACCCTCGATGATGGAGCCGTCCATGTGTGAAGGCTGGACGACGTGGTCGACCGGCGTACGCCCGAGCGCGTAGGTGTAGAGCTGGCTCGCCGCGCGGAAGGCAAAGTCCGGATCTGCAGCGACCAGCGCTGCAAGCTCTTTGGCGCCGACAAAGCTTTGGCCGCTCGGCAGCTGGCCGCTCGCGTCGATCGTCGCGCCCGCGTCGGTGACGCGGTAGCGACCGATGGCGTCATAGTTCTCGAGCCCCAGCCCGATCGGATCCATCAGCTTATGGCACGCGGCGCACTTGGGATTGGCGCTATGCTGTTTGTTCGCCTCGCGTTGGCTCAGGCCTGCCTCGACACCTTTCTTTACGGCGGTCAGGTCGATGCCCATGTTGTCCGGAGGATCCGGTATCACGGTGCCGAGGAGCGTTTCCATCACCCATTTGCCGCGCAACACCGGCGACGTCATGTCCGGATGCGACGTCATGGTCAAGAAGCCACCCTGAGAAAGCAACCCACCGCGCTCTGCGTTGTTACCGAGGTCGACGCGCTTCAATTCTGTGGACCCGACGGGCGCGAGCCCGTAGTGCTTTGCCAGACGGTCGTTCACGTAGCTGTAGTTGGCGGTGAGCAGCTGCTTGAGCGGCGCTCCCTGAAACGCGACGTCCTGGAACAGACGCTCACCCTCGGCGCGCATGGCCGAAAGCAGACTCGGATCGACGACCGAGAACTTCCCTGGGTCCGGCTGAAGCGTATCGATGTTTCTCAGCTGCAGCCATTGGCCGGCGAAGTTGTCAACCAGCGCGCGCGCGTGGGGCACATCCTCGAGCAAGCGCACAACCTGCTGCTCGAGCACGGCAGGTTGGCTCAACGCGCCGCTCGCCGCGCTTTCTAGCAGCGCTGGGTCGGGCGTGCTGCTCCATAGGAAATACGACAAACGCGAAGCCAGCTCGTATGGATTGAGAGGGTGAGGCGTGAGCGATTTCGGATCGGCATCGAGCTCGACTCGGAACACGAAGTGGGGCGACAGCAGCACCGCCTGGAGCGCCAACTCGAGTCCCCGTTCGTAGGTTTCGGCGTTGGCCAGGGCGACACCTGCCAGCTTCATCAGCCGTTCGATCTCGGCGTCCGTAACCGGACGGCGCCAGGCGCGGTAAGCGAACCCTTGCAACACCTTGCGGGCGCAGGCTTCGCCTTGAGCCACCAAGTCGCAAGGCACGAGCTTGGCGCGCTGTGCCGCATTGCCGAGCGCCTCGCTGACCAGCGTCCTGGCGGCGCTCTGGTACTCGCTGAGATGCAGCGATGAGAGCGTGAGCAGCTCGGCCATGTTGTCGAACCCGGCGCCGAGGTCGTCGGGCGGGAAGCGCTCGGCGGGATTCTTGAGGCTGGTGCCTAAGAGGTCACGCACCGTGTTGTTGTATTCCGCGCGATTCAGGCGATGTAACGCGACTCGACCTGGATCGGTACCCGGCGGCAATTCAACCACCGATGTACCGGATCCACTCGACCCACCCGGCCGCGTCGAGTCGCCGAGACCATCACCGATCGTTCCCGAGCAACCGACGAAAAGAGCCGCCATTGCCAGGACAGGGACAGTAGGAAGCTTCTTCATGTGTGCCTGACGATTGTATCGCTTGGACGCGACACGATCCATTGGTTTTCTCGAGCCTTTTCAGGCAATTTGATTGAAAATTTCCGGTCCGAGACGATTTCTTGAGATTTGCTATGCGCTGTGCCGCGCCGTGTTGACAGCGGTCCCTGCGGCGCATGCGGCCAGTGCGGGAAGAATCGGCGGGTCGATGAACATCTCGTGAAACTATGCAGGCTTGTCGTGTTCGACGCTCACTACGCTTCGACGATTCGGTGGCAGTGTCGCTATTCCGGTCCGGCCGATGGGATCGTCAGAAGTGGACGACCTGGCTTACGAGCGTGACGTCGCTTTCTTGCTGTGGAACAAGCCAGGGTTCGCGCGGGCGGCTCAACGCCGCCCCGCCGGCATCGCGAGGTAGCCCGTCGCGGCGTTCGACGACGCGGAGGTCAGCCGTGCCGGGCGCGGTTTTCTCGAGCCGGACGCGGAGCGGCCCCCGCGCGAATCCGCAATGCGAAAGGTGCCACCCCTCGTGCGATTGGTCCCCCGTGGCGATGCGCATGGCTTTGGCGTCGATCTCGGGCGAGAATCGTATCACGCTTTGCACGGCCTCACCGTTGACGCGGGTGGCGACGACCGGGGGCCCGGCTTCTTGCCACACGTCGACGCATCGCACGTCGTCGCGCGGCTCGATCGAGAGCTCGTTCGATCCGTCGCGATTTGCCGTGACGCGCGCGGGCTGAAACGGGATCGGCGTTGCAGGCGCGTTCCAGAGAGGGAGCGTCCAGCGCGTGAAGGGGCGGAGCACGCTGCGAGGCGATACCGAAGGAATGCGTTCGGCGACCCATGGATCGAGCTCGGCGTCGAACGTGCCCCACCGAGGGGCCATGGATTCCGTGTCGACGCCGTAAAAGAGCGAGTCGGTCATCGGTTCGCGTTCGCTGAATCGACTGACGAGACAACAGAATACGGCGAGGAAGGTGCCGGACGCGAGCAGGCAAGGTACGGCGACCGTGAGTTCGCGTCGCGCCGGGCGCCGGAAGTTCGACGCCACCAGCGCCGCGCCGAGCCCGGCCAGCATCGCCGGCGCAAATGGCATCGTGCCACCCGCGGCCACCAAGACGGCGTAGGTGACTTGCGTCAGGATCACGACGGTGGGAACGAGCCCGGCGTAACGAATCGCCAGGCTGGCGCGCGTCTCGCGGCGCGGCGCCGCCCACCGCACGGCGAGCAAGCCGAAGAGCGGCCACGTCAAGGGCGCTGTGACTTCAGGCAGAAACCAGGCGAGAGGGACGAGCGGGGCGGCCAAGACGAGCATCGCGCCCCAAGCAGCTTCGTCCACCTCGAGCCGGCGGGCCAGCCACGCGCCGCCGAGCAGAGCGAGCGCGGCTGCTACGAGAAGGCCCGCCATGACGACGAGCTTGGCGTGCGCTATGAGAAAGAAGAGCGGTACGAAGGGTGCCAACGCCACGCGAACGGCCACGGCCACGAGCGCAAAGACGAACATGGTGACGAGCACCGCGGCCGCACCCTTGGCGATGGAGCCGAGGCGCACACGTTTGGCCCTTGCTTCCATCCCGAAGAGCCAGGCAAAAAGCCCGATCGCAAGGGCGGCCAGAAGACGAGCGGCCGTCTTGGAGTAGGAGACCATCTTGGCGCCGAAGAGGTCGAAGTACACGACCGAGGGCGCGCGGACGTCGTCGAGCGAGCGGCTCGCAAACCATCGCGCGAGACCAACGGCATAGGCGCCCGCGTGATCGACGCTCGCGGGGTCAATCGTGGCGAGCGAGTCGGTTGCCCGGTGATAATGCTCGAGCCCGTCGGCGTAGGCGAAGCTCCCCGTGAGAACGCCGGCGCGCTTGAAGATCGTCGCGTCGGTGTCGTTGGGCAATGCCTGAGCGAGCTTGGAGACGAAGGAGCTCGCGACCGGGCGGATCACCGCCTCGCCGAGGGCTTGCACGAGCAGGCCGTTGTCGTCCGACGTGTCGAACATGGTGACGACGCCGTGGCTGCCGCGCGCGTCGAAGTTGAGCGCGACGGCGACGCGCCGCCGCTCGTGGCTCGACGCGGCGAAGGCCTGCGCGCCGAGAAGGCCGGCTTCCTCGGCGTCCGTGAACAGGAAGAGGATGTCGTTGTCGAGCTTCGGTCCCGACGCCAACGCGCGCGCGGCTTCGACGAGCGTCACCACGCCGGAGCCGTCGTCGCTCGCGCCGTGGCTCTCGGCGACGCTGTCGTAGTGCGCCGCCAGCAAAACCGCCGCCCCGCCGGCGTTTTTGCCGCGCAGGGTGGCGACGACGTTGTCGACTTCGCTGCTGGTCAAATTCCCAGCGATGAGCGAGGCGACGCGCGAGCTCTCGATTTCGACCGAAAGGCCGAAGCCGCGCAGCGCGGTCACCAGATATTCGCGCGTCCGGGCATGCGCCGGCGATCCCACGGGGCGCGGGTGCTCGGCGATGATCTCGAGGTGGCGAAGCGCCCGCTCGGAGGAGAATTCGACCGGAGAGACGGCCCCCGCGGGACGGCCGGGGGTGAGGCGGAGGATGACGAGGCTCCCGAGCGAAAGGAGCAAGAGACCGCCGCAAAGATGGATGAATCGAGTCGTCACGTCCGAAGGTGCCCGCAGGATGCCGGACGCTAGCACGCGCTCGCGGGAGGGGTGTCCGGAGCCTCGAATTGGTGTAGATCCCTGCGCATGACCACCGAAGAAAAGAGCAAGCAAGGGGACCCGTCGGGCGCGGTCGAGCTGCCGTTTCAAGCGGAAGTTCAGCAGGTGCTCGGGCTGGTCATCAACTCCCTCTACACCCACAAAGAAGTGTTCTTGCGCGAGCTCGTGTCGAACGCCTCCGACGCGCTCGACAAGGCGCGCTTCGTCGCGATGACGCGCAAAGAAGTATCCGAGCAGGTTGGAGAGCCCCGCATCTCGATCAAGCTCGACGACGACGCGCGCACCATCACCCTCGAAGACAACGGCATCGGGATGACCCGCGACGAGGTCATCCAGAACCTCGGCACCATCGCGCGCTCCGGCTCGCTCGAATTCATGAAGGCCTACGCCGACGCCGCCAAGAACAAAGAGGCGGGCCTCAGGATCATCGGGCAATTCGGCGTCGGCTTCTACGCCGCGTTCATGGTCGCTTCGCGGGTCGACGTGAAGACGCGCTCGATGCTGCCCGGGGCCGAACCGGTGATTTGGCGCTCGACGGGGAGCGGGAGCTTCACCGTCATGCCCGGCGAGCGCGAAACGCCGGGCACCGAGATCGTGCTCCACCTCAAGGAAGAGGAGCGCGAGTATCTCAAAGTTTGGCGCGTCAAAGACATCATCAAGAAGTACTCCGATTTCGTGCAGTTCCCGATTTATCTGAACGACGAGCTCGCCAACCGCTCGTCGGCGATCTGGGCGCTGCCGAAATCGCAGGTCACCGAAGAGCAGCACACCGAGTTCTTCCGCCGCATCACCGGCTTCGACGCGCAAACGCCCCTCGTGCGCGTGCACATGTCGGTCGACGCGCCGGTGCAGTTTCATGCCCTGCTCTATGTTCCCGAGAAGGCGCCGCCCGATCTGTTCGGCAAAGAGCGCCGCGGACTGCGCCTCTACGCCAAGCGCATTTTGATCCTCGAAGATTGCGAGAAGCTCGTCCCCGCGTATCTGCGATTTTTGCGCGGCGTGGTCGATTCGGAGGATCTCCCGCTCAACGTGTCGCGCGAGATCCTCCAAGAGGACAAAAACCTCGCAAAAATCCAAGAACAGCTCACGAAGAGCACGCTACGTGCGCTGAAGGAGCTCGCCGAGAGCGACGCCGAGCGCTACCTCACGTTCTGGCGCGAGTTCGGGCGGCTCATCAAAGAGGGGCTCGCCATGGATTGGAAGCACAAAGACGAGCTCGCCGGGCTCTGCCGGTTCGAGTCGCACAAGACCGAAGCCGGCAAGCTCATTTCGCTTCGCCAATACGTCGACGCCATGCCCGAGGGGCAGAGCGAGATCCATTTCCTCACCGGGCCCAATCGACGCGCCGTCGAAGCTGGGCCGCACCTCGAAGGCTTCAAGAAGCGCGGATACGACGTCCTGCTCCTGAGCGATCCCGTCGACGAGTGGGTCGTGCAAACGCTCCACGAGTTCGACAAGCGCAAGCTGAAGAGCGCGGCGCACGGCGAGGTCGATCTCGGCGACGACGCCGATAAAAAGGCCGAAGACGAAGTGGCGTCGGCCGTCGCCGTCGTCAAGACAGCGCTCGGCGCCAGAGTGAAAGACGTTCGCTTCTCGCGCCGGCTCACCGACAGCGCCAGCTGCCTCGTGGCCGACGAAGGCGATCCGGGCGCCAACATGGAGCGCATCATGAAGATGCTCGACGCCAAGTCGGCCGAGGAAACGCCGCGCATCCTCGAGCTGAACCCGTCGCACCCCATCATCAAAAACCTCTCGCTCTTGAGCACCCAAGACCCCAACTCGCCCAAGCTGGCGGCGTGGTCGGAGCTCCTGTTCGATCAGGCGTTGCTCGCCGAGGGGATCGTCAAAGAGCCCATCGAGCTGGTGAAGCGTATCCAATCGCTGCTCACCGAGGCGAGCGGCGCCGCGGTCGGCGGCG
>DATEMX010000126.1:0-4276 GCA_035275365.1 Polyangiaceae bacterium
CGCTGCTCGCCGCCAAGCAACTCGTCGCCGAGGGCTTTACGGTGATGCCCTATTGCATCGACGACCCCATTGTCTGCCGCAAGCTCGAAGATCTGGGTTGCGCGGCGGTGATGCCGCTCGCGGCGCCGATCGGATCGGGGCTCGGCATCCGCAACCCGTACAACCTCGCCATCATCCTAGAGCACGCGAAGGTGCCGGTCATCGTCGATGCCGGCGTGGGCACCGCGAGCGACGCGGCCGTCGCGATGGAGCTCGGTTGTCACGGCGTGCTCATGAACACCGCCATCGCCGGCGCCAAGCACCCTATCATGATGGCCGAAGCGATGCGCGACGCGGTCATCGCCGGTCGCAAGGCGTTTCTCGCCGGCCGCATCGCGAAGAAACTCTACGCCACCGCATCGAGCCCCGAGGCTGGGCGCATCTGAGCGGCGTCGTGCGCGGCGCCTCGCTGCTCTTGGCCGTGGGGCTCTTGTCGGGCCGGGCGCCCTACCAATGCGCCCGTTCGCCGGACCGCTCGGCGCGCGAAGAAACGCCGGGTGAAGCGCTCTACGCCGTGGCGCAGAAGCTCCGCGCCGAGGGTGACGAGCAAGGCTACCGTACGACGCTCCACTACCTCGTCGACCACTATCCTTCGAGCCGCTTTGCCGCCGCGGCGCGCCTCGATTTGGGCGGCGACGCAGGCGCCTCGGGCGCGCCGTGACGCTGCCCGCGGTCATCGCCGTCACCGATCCCCGGTCCTCGGACGGCGATCTCGTAGGCGTCGTCGGGCGCGTGTTCGGCCGCGTGCCCGCCGGCAGCGTGGGCGTCCAGCTGCGCGACAAGGTGCGCCCCGGCGCCGCCGTGTGCGCGCTGGCCGAGCGGCTCGCGGCGCTCTGTCATCGCTACGGTGCTCCGCTCTACGTGAACGACCGCCTCGACATCGCGCTCGCGGTTCGTGCGAGCGGCGCGCATCTCGGTCGCGGATCGGTCGGCATCGCCGAGGCGCGGCGACTCCTCGGCACGCAGGCGTTCGTTTCCGTCGCGGCGCACGAGATCGCCGACGTCGAGCGGGCGCGGGCCGAGGGTGCAAGCGCGGCGCTCGTTTCGCCCATTTTCGAGAGCCCGGGCAAAGGGCCGCCGCGAGGGACGTCGTGGCTCGCCGAGGCCCATGCGCGAGCCCAAGGGCTGCCGCTCTACGCGCTCGGCGGCGTGAACGCGACGAACGTCGAAGCCTGCGCGGCGGCGGGGGCGACGGGCGTTGCCGTCGTTCGTGCGCTCTGGGAGGCCGCCGATCCCGTGGACGTCGCCTCGAGGCTCGTGCGCGCCGTGAGCTTCGGGGCGAGCGTTTGCGGCCAGCGCCGACAGGCGACATGAAACACCGGGCATCACAAGTGACGCTCGGACAGGAGGATGACTCACGATGCTGAAAACTAAATTTGGCATAGCAAGTTACTCGGGGTGGCATTTCGCGAATCGCGAACACTGATTTAAACAGGGAGACGACGAGGCAGGCATGCACACGCTCATTCTTTCGCAAAGTGACGTTCGATCGGTCCTCACCATGGAGGCGGCGATCGCCGCCGTCGAAGGCGCTTTTCTGGCGCACGGGAGGGGCGAGGCGTTGATGCCGCCCAAGGTCTACCTCGGGCTCCCGCAGCATCACGGCGACTTCCGCGCCATGCCCGCCTACGTCGCGGGGGGCGCGGGGGTCAAATGGATCAACTCACACCCCGAAAACCCGGCACGATTCGGCCTGCCGTCGGTGCTCGGCGTCTACCTGCTCAGCGATCCCGAAACCGCCGTTCCGCTCGCCATCATGGACGCCACTTTTTTTACGGCAGTGCGCACCGGCGCGGCCGCTGCGGTGGCTTCCAAGCACCTCGTACGGGGCCGCCCGCGGACCATTGGCTTGGTCGGATGCGGCGTGCAATCGCGATTCTTGCTCGAGGCGCACCGCGCCGTATTCGGCGAGCTCGACGTGTTGGGGTACGATCGATCGAGCGAGGCCGCTCATCGCTTTGCGACCGAGTTCAATGGAAAGAGCGCCTCGCTCGAGGATGCCTCCGGTTGCGACATCGTCTGCACCTCGACGCCGTCGCGAACTCCGATCGTGCCGCGTTCCTTCGTCAGGCCCGGCGCCCATATCAACGCGCTCGGCGCCGATGCCCCCGGCAAACAAGAGCTCGACCCGCTGCTTCTCGGGGAGGCCAAAGTGATCATCGACGACTGGGAGCAGGCGACCGAGAGCGGCGAGGTGAATGTCCCGCTTCACCGCGGCGAATACAGCCGCGATCGCATCCATGCGACGCTCGGCGAGGTGCTCGCCGGCAAGAAGAAAGGGCGGGAAGGCGACGAGATCACCATCTTCGATTCGACCGGTCTGGCGATCCAAGACCTCGCCGTTGCGCGCCACGTCTACGGTCGAGCCAAGGGCCTTGGCATCGGCACCGCCGTCGAGCTCATTCCCGGTACGCCCCGCATCGCCGGTTGAGCGCCCAAGGCGCCTTGCCAAAGAGCGACGCCCGACGGGCGAGCGGAAGGTCGCCCGCGGCACCGAGCGGGCGCGATAGCAGGCGAATTTGGCGCCAAATGGTGCTAAACCCGCGCGGACATGGACATCCTCTTCGTTGCTACCGAGCTTTCGCCGCTCGTCAAAGTAGGAGGCCTGGCCGACGTGGTCGGGGCGCTCAGCAAGGCGCTTCGGCAGCTCGGTCATAAGGTCACTCTGGCGATGCCGCGGATGCCGCCGCTCGAGCGGGGCGGACTCTTGGTTGCGCGCCGGCTCACGCCGCTCACGTTCTCGCTGGGCGACAGTCAGATCGAGGTTACCGTCTACGACGGCAGGCTCGGCTCGGGCGTCGAGCTCGTGCTCTTCGACGCGCCAGGGCTCTACGATCGCGAAGGTGTCTACGGCGAAGGCGGCCAAGACTACGCCGACAACGCCAGGCGTTTCGCCGTCTTCTCCAGGGCCGCCGCGGAGCTCATTCGCCAGCGCGCCGAGGGGGGCACGCCGTTCGACGTCGTCCACGTGCACGACTGGCCTGCCGCGCTCGTGCCGGTCTACCTCCGCGAGCTCGAGCGCGCGCGCGGCGCGGCGCCGACTCCCGTCGTGCTCACGGTTCACAACCTCGCCCATCAGGGGATTTTCCCGCGCGAGCTCATGCCCGCTCTCGGGCTTCGCGATGAGCTCTTCGCGCCCGACAAACTCGAGTTCTATGGCAAGATCAATTTCCTGAAGGGTGGCCTCGTCTTCGCCGACAAGATCACGACCGTCTCGGCCACCTACGCGCGCGAGATTCAGACCGAAGAGCGCGGGCACGGGCTCGAGGGGGTGCTCGCCACGCGCACCGCCGATCTCTATGGCATCACCAACGGGATCGACTATGCGACGTGGAATCCGGCCACCGACGCGGCCATCGTGGCGCGCTACGACGCCGAAGATCCGAGCAACAAAGAGCGTTGCAAGACGGCGATCTTGCGGGAGTTGGACCTGCCGCTCGCGCACCGCGGGCCGCTCGTGCTGCACGTCGGTCGCATGGTCGTGCAAAAGGGGACCGATCTCTGCGTGAGCGTGCTCCCCAAGCTGGTCTTCGCGGGTGCCACCTTGGTGCTCGTCGGCGACGGCGACGCGGCGCTCATCGAGCGCGCGACGCAAGCGACCCTCGAGTTCCCCGAGCAAGCGCGCTTTCTCAAGGCGGCGCCCGAGGCGACCGTCCACCGGCTCTTCGCGGGTGCCGACATCGTCCTCGTGCCGTCGAGGTTCGAGCCTTGCGGCCTCGTGCAGCTCTACGGGCAGCGCTACGGCGCGCTGCCCGTCGCGCACGCGACGGGGGGCCTCCGCGACACCATCGTCGATGCCGACGCAGCGCTCGAAACGGGCACAGGGTTTCTCTTCGATCAGCCGGACGAGACCCACCTGCTCGGCGCCGCGCAGCGCGCCATTGCTGCGCACGCGTCGCCCCGTTGGCCTTCGCTCCGCCGAAGGGCGATGCGGCTCGATCTCGGCTGGGATCGGCCCGCGCGCCGCTACGATCAGATCTACCGGGTCATGACGTCTGTCGCGTGAGGCGAATCGCGTCGGCGAGCCACGCCGCGCGCAAGAAGACGAGCGCGAAGGCGGCGAGCTGGTGGAGGATCGTCACCGCGAAGAACCCCGCCGTCGACGCGAGATCGAGGCGGGCGGTTGCGAGCGCCACGAGGAGAACGCCGAGCCATCCGAGCGCGCCGCGCAAGGCGAAGCCGGCGATGCACCTCGCGGGAGCTCGGCGAAAGGTATCGAGCCCGCGCTCGGCGGCGC
>DATEMX010000127.1:0-5414 GCA_035275365.1 Polyangiaceae bacterium
GATCTCCGCATTGCCGCGCATCTGGCTCGGGCGCTCGGGCAGTCCCAAGGCTACGAAGGTTTCTCCCAGGGGCTCGGCTTGCTTCGCGGGCTCATCGAAGGTTTTTGGGACACCCTGCACCCGCTCCTCGATCCCGACGACGACAACGATCCCACGATGCGGGTCAACGCGCTGGCCGCGCTGGCGGAGCCTGGCTTCTTGAACATGCTTCGTAGCGCGCCGCTCGTACGATCGAAGAGCTTCGGCGGTGTTGGCTTGCGCGAGCTCGCGTTTGTCTCGGGCGAGCTCACGGCCCCCGAGGGGTTCAAGCTCGACGCGGCCGCGCTCGACGCCGCGTTTCAAGAAGTCGATTTCACCGCCATGCAAGCGACGCTCGCCGCGCTTCGGAGCGCGAACGAACATATCGATGGCATCGACGCGGCGTTCGCTTCCCACGCCGACGCGCGCGGGCCCGACCTCGCTCCGCTGACCCAGCTCGTCAAAAAAGCCATTCACACGCTCGACGGGCGCATCCAACTGCGCCCCGAGTCGGCTGCAAACGGTGAGTCCGACGGGGAATCCGCGTCGGGCGACGCCGCCCCCGGAGCGACGGGCCCGTCGCGCGCCAGCGGCGACATCCGATCGCGCGACGACGTTCTGCGTGCGCTCTCGAAAATCGAGACATACTACGCCCGCTACGAGCCATCGAGTCCCATTCCCCTGATGCTCCAGCGCTGCAAGCGGCTCGTGCCCATGAGTTTCATCGATATCGTGAAAGAGATTGCACCCGACGGCCTCACGCAAGTCGAGCTGGTCGTCGGTAAGCGTGAAGACGGGGCGGCGCAGTAAGGCCTCGGCGACTGAAGAAATGCATCGACGGAGGAGGCATCGATTGACATGAGCAGCCAAAAGTTCATCGCCCGCAACCGGGCGCCGCGCGTCCAGATTGAATACGACGTCGAGCTCTTCGGAGCCGACAAGAAGGTCCAGCTCCCTTTCGTCATGGGCGTGTTGGCCGATCTCTCGGGCAACCCCGCGACGCCGCCGCCGCCGGTGGCCGATCGCAACTTCCTCGAGATCTCGGTCGACAACTTCGACGACCGATTGAAGGCGATGAAGCCGCGTGTCACCGGGCAGGTGCCCAACACGCTCACGGGCGAAGGCAACCTCAACCTCGACATGACGTTCGACAGCATGGCCGACTTCTCGCCGGCTGCCGTCGCGCGCAAGATCCCTGCGCTCCGCCAATTGCTCGAGGCGCGGCAGCAGCTCGCCAACCTCGTCACCTACATGGACGGCAAGACCGGCGCCGAAGATCTCATCGCCAAGGTTTTGAAAGACCCGACCCTTCTCGGAGCCCTCGCGGCGACCGCGAAGCCCGCCGAACCTACCGAACCCGCCAAGACCGACGAGTGATCCCATGAGCCAAGAAACCGAAAAGAAGACAGAGGCAGAGACCGGGACACTCGCGAGCAACGACTTCACGGCGCTCCTGCAAAAGGAGTTCAAGCCGCAGTCCGATCGCGCCAAAGAAGAAGTCGAGAACGCGGTGATGACGCTCGCGCAGCAAGCGCTGGCGACCACGGCCACCATCTCGACCGACGCGGTGGGTTCGATTCAGTCGATCATCGCCGAGATCGATCGCAAGTTGTCGGATCAAATCAACCAGATCTTGCACTTCGAGGAGTTCCAGAAGCTCGAAGGCGCTTGGCGCGGGCTGCATCACTTGGTGAACAACACCGAGACCGACTCACAGCTCAAGATCCGCGTCATGAACATCTCCAAGAAAGATCTTCACAAGACGCTCAAGAAGTTCAAGGGCGCGGCGTGGGATCAGAGCCCCATCTTCAAGAAGCTCTACGAAGAAGAGTACGGGCAGCTCGGCGGTGAGCCCTACGGCTGCGTCGTGGGCGACTATCATTTCGATCACACTCCACCCGACGTCGAGCTCCTCGGCGAAATGGCCAAGATCTCGGCGGCGTGCCACGCGCCGTTCATCACCGGCGCGGCATCTTCGGTGTTCCAGATGGAGAGCTGGCAGGAGCTCGGCAATCCGCGCGACCTCACCAAGATCTTCTCCACGCCCGAATATGCGGCGTGGCGATCGCTGCGCGAGTCGGATGAGGCGCGGTACCTCGGCATCACCATGCCGCGGTTTCTCGCGCGGCGGCCCTACGGCGCCAAGTCGGATCCGGTCGAAGAGTTCGACTTCGAAGAAGAGGCGAGCGGCAAGGACGCCAAGAGCTACACGTGGGCCAACTCGGCCTACGCCATGGCCGTCAACATCAACCGCTCCTTCAAGCTCTACGGCTGGTGCTCCAAGATCCGCGGCATCGAGTCGGGCGGCGCCGTCGAAGGCCTGCCGACCCACACCTTCCCCACCGACGACGGCGGGGTCGACATGACTTGCCCCACGGAGATCGGCATCAGCGATCGCCGCGAGGCCGAGCTCGCGCGGACCGGCTTCATGCCGCTCATCCACAAGAAGAACTCCGATTTCGGCGCCTTCATCGGAGCTCAGTCGCTCCACAAGCCGTCCACCTACGACGACCCCGACGCCACGGCCAACGCCGCGCTCGCCGCTCGCCTGCCCTACCTCTTCGCCACTTGCCGGTTCGCGCACTATTTGAAATGCATCGTGCGCGACAAGATCGGTTCGTTCCGCGAGAAGGACGACATGCAGCTCTGGCTCCAAAATTGGATCATGCAATATGTCGACGGTGATCCGTCTCGCTCGAGCGAGGAGACCAAGGCCCGAAAGCCGCTCGCCGCGGCCGAGGTCCAGATCGAGCCGATCGAAGGAAACCCCGGGTACTACTCGTCCAAGTTTTTCCTCCGCCCGCACTACCAGCTCGAGGGACTCACCGTTTCGCTCCGGCTCGTGTCGAAGCTGCCTTCGGCGAAGTCCGCATAAGGCGAGCACATGCCGGAGCTCACGCCGAAAGAGCGGCTCCAGCCGTCGCTGCTCGATCGGCTGACCGACGACGAGCCAGACCAGAAAATCGAATCGCGCGACCGGCGGGTCTTGTCACCCCAAAAGCTGCGTGAGAGCGTGCTTCGCGATCAGGCCTGGCTCTTCAACACGCCCAACCTCGCCACCGTCTGCGATCTCTCCGACTTTCCGGAGGTCCTTCGATCGACGGTCAATTTCGGCTTGCCCGACTTGGCGGGGCGCACGTTGTCGTCGATCGACGTCGTCGAGCTGGAGCGGCTCCTGCGCCGCGCCATCTGGGACTTCGAACCGCGGCTCATCAAGAACTCGGTCAAGATCCGAGTGCTGAAGAACCCCGACCAGCACACGCACAACGCCATGAGCTTCGCCATCGAGGCGGACCTCTGGTCGCAGCCTCTGCCCCTTCGTCTCTATCTCAAAACCGAACTGGACCTCGAGTCGGGCGAGGTCCAAGTGTCGGAGGCAAGCGACATCCTCTAATGGATCGCCGGCTTCTCGCTTACTACAACCGCGAGCTGTCGTACCTGCGGGAGCTCGGCGGTGAGTTCGCCAAGGAGTTTCCCAAGATCGCAGGGCGCCTCGCCCTCGACGCCTTCGACTGCGCCGACCCCTACGTCGAGCGGCTGCTCGAAGGCTTTGCCTTCTTGGCGGCGCGGGTGGAGCTCAAGCTCGACGCCGAATTCCCGCGCTTCAGCGAGCACATGCTGGAGATGGTGTACCCGCACTATCTCGCGCCTACGCCTTCCATGGCCGTCGTCCAACTATCGCCCAATCGCAAAAAGGGCGCGCTCGCGAGCGGCTTCAAGGTTCCGCGCGGATCGGTCTTGCGGGGGCAGCTCGGCAAGAACGAACAGACGCGCTGCGAATATCGCACGGCGCACGATCTGGAGCTCTTTCCCATCGAGCTCACCTCCATCACCCACTCGACGTTCGTGAGCGACATCGGCGAGGTGCGGACCCCCGATCGGCGGCCCGTCAAAGCCGCCGTCCGCATGCGCCTTCGCACCGCCGAGGGCCTTTCGTTCAAAGACCTACCGCTCGACACCCTGCCCTTCTTCGTGCGCGGTCAAGACGAAGTGGCGATGCGGCTCTACGAGCTCCTCATCGGTAGCTCGGTAGCGATGGTGGTGCGCGATCCCGAGCGAACTTGGTCGGAGACGCTCACCAGCGAGCCCGTTCGAGCCAAGGGTTTCGACGACGACGAGGCGCTCTTGCCCTTCGGCGCGCGGTCCTTTCAGGGGTACCGGCTCCTCCACGAATATTTCGCCTTTCCGCAGCGCTACCTCTTCGTCGAGCTCACCGGGCTCCGGAAGGCGCTCTCGCGCGCGAAGGGCTCCGAGATCGAGCTCGTGATTTTGCTCGAACGCCACGACACCATCGTGGCGACCGGCGTGGCTCCTTCGCACCTCGCGCTGTTCTGCACGCCCGCCGTGAACCTATTCCCGCGCAAGGCCGACAGCATTCACCTCACCGACCGGGTGTTCGAGTACCACGTGGTGCCCGATCGAAACAGGCCGCTCGACCTCGAAGTTCACTCGATCGTCGAGGTGACCGGGCAAGGTTCGGGCACCACGAGCCGGCGCGAGTTCTTGCCGTTTTATGCGTCGCGCCAAAAGCCGATGGCCGACGAAGCGGCGGCCTATTATACGGTGCACCGGCAAGCGCGGGTGAGCTCGTCGCGCCGGCGGCAGCTCGGGCCACGATCGACCTACGCCGGCAGCGAGACCTTCCTCTCGCTGGTGGACGCGCGCGAAGGGCCCTACCGCTCGAACCTGCGCGAGCTCACGTTGAGCGTGCTCTGCACCAACCGCGATCTGCCGCTCGAGATGACGGTCGGCGAGGGCCGTACCGACTTCTCGCTCGATTCGGGGGCGCCCGTCGAGTCGGTGCGGGTCGTCGCCGGTCCGTCGCCGCCTCGGCCCTCGCACGCCTGGGGCGAGCTTACCTGGCGGCTCATCGGTCACCTCTCCCTCAACTACCTTTCGCTGTCGGACTCCGCCGATGGCCAAGGAGCCGCGGCCATGCGCGAGCTTTTGAAGCTCTACAGCGACATCGCCGATCCGGCGATGCAGCGCCAGGTCGACGGGCTGCGAACGGTGGCCAGCGCGCCCATCATGCGGCGGGTTCCCACGGTGGGAGGTCCGCCGGGGTTTGCGCGTGGGCTGGAGGTCACCGTTAACTGCGACGAGACGGCCTTCGAAGGAACGAGCGTGTTTCTCTTCGGCTCCGTCCTCGAGCGATTCCTTGCGAAATACGTCTCCATCAATTCGTTCACCGAAACGGTCCTGCGCAGCGTCCAGCGCGGGGAGGTCATGCGATGGCCCGCGCGCATCGGCAATCGCCCCATCGTATAGCCGCGGCGACCGCCTTGCTTGCCGATGCCGGCTGGGACGTGGTGGCTGATCCAGTCGCCGCCAAGCCGCCAAACCGCCAAGGGGATTTCGGTTGGGCCATCCAGGCGTCACAGCCCAGGCGGAACAAC
>DATEMX010000128.1:0-9908 GCA_035275365.1 Polyangiaceae bacterium
CTCGTCTCGACGAGCTTTCCGTTGCGCTTCACGAGCGGAGCCGTCGCGCGGCCCGGGCCGCGGAGCGGCTCGAGCGCCTCCCACCCCTTGGGGCAGGCCATGCCGAGGTTGACCGGATACTCGGTCGTCGGAACGAGGCCCGTCGCCTCGCCGTTCTTCAGCATGATCTCGAGGCCGCATCCGGTGGAACAGAAGCCGCAGACCATGGTCGTCGTTTGGTCGGGCCGAAGCTGTTCGGGCAGCCTCCCCAGCCCGAAGCGCCCCGGCTCGAGCAAGAGCTCGCGCGTGAGCGGACCATCGCGCTTGATCATGAGCTGGTCGGTGACGAGCGCGGCCTTGCGAACGACTTTGTTCATCGGATTCCACCCGGCATACGCGACGCTGGAGCCGATCGAAAGAAGAGATAGCGCTCGAGGCCGTCGGCCACGAGCAAAAGGGCGAGGGCTGTTCCGGTCACGAAGCGGAGCTGACCGAGCGAGAGGGACCCTCGCGCAACGACCGCCGGCAACGCGATTCCGGCCACGGCCGCGAGCCCGAAGCGCCAGCTCGTAGCGACGCGCAAGTCGCCGAGCATCACGGTCGCGACGCGCCGCTCGATGGTCTGCCTCTTGTCTTTGGCGTGGTTCAGGCCGGCTGCCTCGAACGCGAGCTTGACGAGCGTCGTCGCGAGAACGAAGCGAGCGAGCGAGCGCGCCACGATGTCCGACTGGAAGGCGTCGGCCGAAAAGGCGCCGATCGCCAACACCGAAGCGGCACCTAGGCCGCACATGGTGCCGAAGAAGCGCACGCCGGTCTGCGTTCCGGTCCACTGTTTGCGGCGTGTCGCGACGTAGACCATGACCGACGCGAAGACGCCGAGCACGCCCACCCCCGCCGCCGTCAATCGGAGCGTCGGTGAGAGCATGGCCAGAAGAGAAGTTGCCAGCGAAGGCAACGAGATGACCGTCGAACAGACGGCCAGCTCGTAGCCGACGGCGAGCTGCGCGAAGATCCCGAAGAGGAGCGCCTCGCGGCTGAGCCACGAGGTACGCAGCCCCAGCACGGCGCGCAAAAAGAGCCACGGGCGGCCCAAATGGAACACGCTCGCCAAGAGGGCCACGACGGCGACGACGCACGCGAACGAAGTCTGCGCGATCGCGCTTCCGGCCGGGCGCCCCCAGAGCTGTTCGACCAGAACGCCGAAGCCGAATGATCCGGCGGCGAGCTGCGTGAGCGTGAGCATGATGACGAGCGCGAAGTGCGAGTGCTCGGGGCTCGTCGCGTAGAAGTCGGCGGGCAACATGTTGGCCGGCATGGCTTTGACGGATTTGTAGACCGTCGTCGGCAGCGTCTGCTCGGGATCGGGAGCGCCCGGCAAAAAGCCGCGGGCCTCGCTCGCTTGGATGACCGCGGCCTGGGAGACGATGCGGATCGAGATGGCCTCGTTGGGGCAAGCCTGCACGCATGCGGGCGCCTCGCCGTGCGAGAGGCGGTCGCTGCACATGTCGCACTTGCGCACGATGCCCCGCGCGGCGTTGTACTTCGGCGCGTCGTAGGGGCACATGAGCGTGCAGTATTGGCAACCGAAGCATTGATCGTCGAGGTGCTTGACGATGCCCGTGAGAGCGTCTTTCTCGTAGGCGCCGACCGGGCAGCCGCTCATGCACGCCGGATCGACGCAGTGGTGACAGGAGGTCGTGACCGTTTGCTGGGCGGGAGCTTCGGCGGTGCCGCCGTGGAGCAAGCCGACCGAACGCCACATCTCGTTCGGATCGAGGCCGTTCAACGTGTGGCAAGCCGCGACGCAGGCCTTGCAGCCGGTGCATGCGTCGAGATCGACTTCGAACCCGTATTGTTCGCCCTTGCGCGGATGCTCGAGGGGGATGAGATCGCGGTAGTACTTCGACTGCTGAGGCGGTAGACCTTCGTCGTGTTGCTTCGCGAAGCGCTCCACCGCCGTGAGCGTGGCCTGAGACTTCAGCATGGCTTCGACCGGAAGCAGAGGAAGTCGCTTCTTGCTCGGGCGATCGGACTTCGTCCCGGGGGCTAGGAGCTCGGGGTTGGCGACGATGCTGGTCATCTGGATCGTATTTGCGATGCGTGACCGTGGTTGGCCAGGAGTTCTTCGTCCTTTCGACGCGAAAGATGCCGCGCGCTCCGTTTCGCGAATGTGAAGCGCGCGCGTCGTTCGTGGATTCAACGATGGCGTCATCGAGACGAAACAGCGCCGCAATCAGCGGCGGCGTCCCGGCAGACGAAACGCGAACGTAACGAAGGGCTCCCTTTCGCCGAAACGCCAAACCGATCAAGCTCGAACTGTCACCGATTGTGACCGACTGGTTTACCGATTGGTTTACCGAGGGTCGACGACGAATGCTCGAGACACCGAGATTCCTTCAAGGCGTTCATTCCTTCACCGGCGCGGGCCTCAGAGACCCCGTCGCCCTGGATCCGCAAATTCTCTACACGGTCCCCTTCGATAAGCGGGCGCAGCTCGTCTACCTCCGCGCGGGCAACTCGAGCGACGAGCTCATCTATCTCGTCCTCTCCAAGAACCAACGGCCCATGCGCTACTTTCCCGTCGGCGCGCGCTCGTCGGTTCACGTCGAGCTCGCGATCACCGAAGACATCGATCCCGAGAGCAGGCTCGATCTCGGTGTCGCCGCCCCCGAAGGCGTGAGCGGCATGGTGGTCGTCGACGTGGGGCTCGTGGAAATCTGACGATGGGCGCCAAGCAAAAATTGGTCGTCATCGGCAACGGCATGGCCGGCGCGCGCACCGTCGAGGAGATCCTCACGCGCGGAGGCGCCGATCAATTCGACATCACGATGTTCGGTGCGGAGCCCTACGGCAACTACAACCGCATTCTGCTCTCCGACGTGCTGAACGGTTCGCACAAAGAGGCCGACATCTTCCTGAACCCGCTCGCATGGTACGACGACAACGGGATCAAGCTGCACGCGGGCGTGCGCGTCCTCAAGATTCTCCGTCACGCCCGCTGCGTCATGGGCCAAGGCGGCGTCGTCGAGAAGTACGACAAGCTCGTCGTTGCTACGGGGAGCTTGCCGTTCATTCCCCCCGTCGAAGGGCTCTATCTGCCCGATGGCCGCGACAAGCCGGGTGTCTTCGCCTTTCGCAATCTCGACGACACCCGCCGTATCTCCGAGTACGCGATGGGCAAACGCAGCGCCGCCGTCATCGGCGGCGGCCTCTTGGGGCTCGAAGCCGCGCGCGGCCTGCAGAATTTCGCGCTCGACGTCCACGTCGTGCAGCGCGGCGACTCTCTCATGGGTCAACAGCTCGACCGCCCTGCGGCCGCGATCTTGCGGGGAACGCTGGAGCGCCTCGGCATCCGCGTTCACCTCGGCAAAGATACGCGATCGATTTCGGGCGATCAGCGCGTTACCGGGCTCGAGTTCAAAGACGGAGAGCCGCTCGAGTGCGATTTGGTCGTCATCGCCGCCGGCATCAAGCCCAACGCCGATCTTGCGTTCCGCGCCGGCCTGTCGGTCGAGCGCGGCATCGTCGTGAACAACCAAATGCGGTCGGTCGACGATCCTCGCGTCTACGCCGTCGGCGAATGCGTGCAGCACCGCGGCAAGGTCTACGGCCTCGTGGCTCCCATTTGGGAGCAAGCGAAGGTGCTCGCCGATCAGATCACCGGCACCGACGCCAGCGCGGCGTATCTCGGTTCGAAGGTCTCCACCAAGCTCAAGGTGATGGGGGTGGAGCTCGCCTCGATGGGCATTACCGAGCCCACCGAAGAGGGCGACGAGGTCGTTCAGTTCACCGAAGCGAAGAAGGGCACCTACAAGAAGCTCATCATTCGAAACGGCCGGCTGCTCGGAGGCATTCTCCTCGGCGACATCTCCAAGGCGCCGTATCTCACGCAAGCGTTCGATCGCAACACGCCGCTCCCCGAAGAGCGCCTCTCCTTGCTCTTCGACGTGGGCGCGCCGTCGCAGAAGGCCACCATCGACGAGATGCCTGCCGAAATGCAAGTGTGCAACTGCAACGGCGTCACCAAGAGCGCCATCGCCGGCTGCGTCAAGCTCGGCAAGCGGAGTCCCAAATCGGTGATGGAGGCGACGCGCGCGGGGATGGGATGCGGCGCTTGCAAGACACTCGTGTCGGAGGTGATCGATTGGGCGTGCGGTGGCGCCGCCGAGGCCGATCCTTCGGCCAATTACTACGTGCCCGGCATCCCCATGGCCAAACCGGAGTTGGTCGACGCCATCCGCGCGCGCGGCCTCTACTCCGTTTCCGCGGTCTTCGAAGAGCTGGGCGGCGGACAAGAGGACGCCGCGAGCAAGCCGGGCTTGGCGTCGCTCCTCAAGACCATCTGGCACGACGACTACGTCGACGAGCGTGACGCTCGCTTCATCAACGACCGAGTGCACGCCAACATCCAGAAAGACGGCACCTTCAGCGTCATCCCGCAAATCCCGGGTGGCATCACCTCGGTGGCGCAGCTCCGGCGCATCGCCGACGTCGCCGAGAAGTACCGAGTGCCGCTCGTGAAGTTAACGGGTGGCCAGCGCATCGATCTCGTCGGCATCAAGCGTGAAGACCTGCCTCAAGTTTGGAAAGATCTCGGCATGCCCTCTGGGTTTGCCTACGCGAAGCGCTATCGAACCTGCAAGAGCTGCATCGGAACCGACTACTGCCGGTACGGCGTGGGCGACAGCATGGGGCTCGCGACCCAGATCGAGCAGCGGTTTCAAGGCGTGGACGCGCCCGGCAAGCTGAAGCTCGCCACCGCGGGCTGCCCGCGCAACTGCTCGGAGGCGATGGTGAAGGACGTCGGCGCCGTCGCCGTCGAGGGTGGCAAGTGGGAGATCTACGTGGGCGGCGCCGCGGGCGCTCACGTCCGCAAGGGCGATCTCCTCGCCACCGTCGACTCGCACGACGCCGTCCTCAAAATCTCGGGCCGCTTCATTCAATACTATCGAGAGAACGCGAAGTACCTCGAGCGCACTTACGCCTTCGTGCCGCGCGTGGGCATCGAGAAAATCCGCGCCGTCGTGGTCGACGACAGCGAAGGGATCGCGGAGCGCCTCGATCGAGAAATGCAACGAACGGTGGACGCCTACGACGATCCCTGGAAGGAGGCCTATGCGCCGGCCACCCCCAACCAATTCGCTTCGGCGTTGCCGGTCATCCAATGAGAGGCCGCTCGTGGAGGTGACCTTGGGCCCCGTCGACGCCATCCCGAAAGGCGAAGGGCGCACCTTCGACACCGGTCATCGAAAGATCGCCGTGTTCCGAACGCGCGACGGGCTCGTCTTCGCTTCGCAGGCGGAGTGCCCGCATCGCAACGGTCCACTGGCAGACGGTCTGCTCGGCGGCCACACCGTCATTTGTCCGCTGCACGCTTGGAAATTCGATCTCTCGACGGGCCAAGCACTGAACGGCGACTGTTCGCTGAAAACGTACGCGGCGCGGCTCACTCAGGCCGGACAGATCGTCGTCGAACTAGGAGAAGCATGAATCCCGGAGCCAAGAAAGCCACCCGCATCCAACTGTTCTCGTTCTCCACGCCGGAGATGCGGACCTTTCACATGAGTTGGGTCGCGTTCTTCGTTTGCTTCTTCGCGTGGTTTGCGTTGGCGCCTCTCATGCCCGTCATCAAGGGCGAGTTCGGCCTCAGCAAGGATCAGATCGCCAACATCAACATCGCCGCCGTGGGCATCACGATCTTGGTGCGGCTCATCATCGGGCCGCTCTGCGACAAATACGGTCCGCGCGTTACCTACACGGCGCTCTTGGCGCTCGGCGCCATCCCCGTGATGGGCATCGCCTTCGCCAAGAGCTACGCGGTCTTTCTTTTCTTCCGACTGCTCATCGGCGCCATTGGCGCGAGCTTCGTCATCACGCAGTACCACACCTCGGTGATGTTCGCGCCGAACGTGGTGGGCACGGCCAACGCGGCCAGCGCGGGTTGGGGCAACTCGGGGGGCGGTGTCACCCAATCGGTGATGCCGTGGGCGCTCGCGGCGCTGCTCAGCCTGGGCGTCGAGAAGGGGCTCGGATGGCGCGCGTCGATGGCGCTGCCGGCCATCTTGATGCTGGGTGCCGCGGTGCTCTACTGGAAGTTCACGCAAGATTGCCCCCAGGGAAATTACAAGGAGCTCCGCGCGAAAGGTGTGGAGATCGAGAGCGGCAAAAAGGGCGGTTGGGCCGTCTTCAAGGCAGCGATGGCCAACTATCGCGTATGGATGCTGTTCGTCACCTACGGCTGCTGCTTCGGCATCGAGCTATTCGTCCACAACGTCGCTGCGAGCTACTACGTCGACCACTTCAAGCTCGACCTCCAATCGGCCGGCATGGCCGCGGGGAGCTTCGGCCTCCTGGCGCTGTTCGCGCGCGCGGTGGGCGGAATTCTCTCCGACAGGTTCGCTCGCCGCCGCGGCCTCGACGCTCGCACGTTGCTCCTCTTCGGCCTCATGGTGGGCGAGGGCGCGGGCCTCTTGTGGTTCTCGACGACGGCGAGCGTCGGCGCGGCGATCTCGGCGATGATCGTCTTCGGGCTCTTCACCCACCTCGCTTGCGGTGCCACCTACGCGCTCGTGCCGTTCATCGATCGCAAGGCGCTCGGCGGCGTCGCGGGTATCGTCGGCGCGGGTGGCAACGTAGGCGCGGTCGCCGCGGGATTTCTTCTCAAGGGCGTGGGCGACGTGCAGCATTGTTTCGCGATCTTGGGCGTCACCGTGCTCCTTGGCTCGGTTTGCGCCATTGCGGTGCGCTTCAGTGCCAAGCACAAGGCCGACGAGCAAGCGCTCTACGATCGCGCCATGGCGGAGCGCCGATCGCGGAGCCCGATCGCCGCGCCTCAGCGCGACGGGGCGCTCGTCTCGGGCTAACGGCCGGTAGGGTGAACACCCCGGTGGACACCCTCGCTCGGGAGGGCTACTACGCTTGGCCCAACTGGCTCAACCTTTCGTGGAGACCTCATGACCATCCAAATTGGCGATCGTATCCCCGACGCAACTCTCACCGAGTCGACGGAATTCGGCGAAGCGTGTCCTGTGGCGCCCAAGAACGTTTCGGTGTCCGAAGCAACGCAGAACAAGCGTATCGTCATCTTCGGTCTTCCCGGCGCGTACACGCCCACCTGTTCGGCCAAGCACGTGCCGGGCTACATCGACCTCTTGCCGCAGTTCAAAGCCAAGAAGGTCGACGAAGTTTGGTGTGTGTCGGTCAACGACGGCTACGTCATGGCGGCGTGGGGCAAAGACCAGAAGGCCATTGGCAAGGTGCGCATGCTGGGTGACGGGGCCGCAGAGTTTACGAAGAAGCTCGGCCTCGAGAACGATCTCACGGGCACTGGTATGGGCCTCCGCATGAGGCGATTTTCCATGCTGGTCGATAACGGCGTCGTCAAGGTGCTGAACGTCGAAGCGCCCGGCAAGTTCGAAGTCAGCGACGCCAATACGATGCTGAAGCAGCTCGGCTAACACTACTGCTGCGGATTTATCGCTACCAGATCGATCGTCGGAGCGGGCATACGCCAACTCAGGGACTGACCGTGACGCCTCGCCGTATTTTACGTTGGTCTCAGCCATTTTGGACGATCGTGATCTGCTCCTGCCAAAGTCTGCAGCAGTAGTACTGAACGCTGATCTGCCGTCCGGAGCGTATCGTCGGCGCTCGGCTCGCCGTTGCGCGAGTCGAGCAACGACGAGCGGCATGCACGTCAGGCGACCCGTTGATCGCGCACGAGCGTAAACCGCCGCATCGAGGGCGCGGCTGCCGCGAGGCACGCCTCGTCGACGCGAGATAGCCACGCGGAGAGCGCGGGCCGTGCGTCGACGCTCGCGCCCTGACGCGGCGTCAATGCCGTTCGAAGGCTCCACATCTGCGCGAAGATGGCGACGTCCGCGCGCGTCGGGACCTCGCCGAGCCAAAAACCTCGCTTCGGGGCGCTCGCTTCGAGGTTGTCGAGTGTCTCTTCGAACCTCGCCCAGCATATCGCGAGGCTAGGCCGAGTGACGTCGCGCGCCCAGAGCCCTCGCACGATCTTGTTGCGGATGCGCGCCGGCACGATGGCCCGAACGACGCTCGGCATGCCCGCGAAGTAGGCCGCCTTGGTGAGGGGCCAGTTTGCCTCGTCGGCCCATCGGGCCGCAACCACGAAACCGTATAAGACGGTATCGGCCATCTCTTCCCAGAGGAAGGCTTCGCCCTTTTGGCTCGAATCGAGTCCGCGTGACAAGGCCCCCCCGGAGAGCAGATCGAGACGCGAGAGGGCGCGGGTCGAATCGAAGACGGCCTCGCCGCCGACGAGCAGCACCGGCACCTGCTTGGCCGGATTGTAGTGGCCGTATTGATCAGGGCGCGCGGCGTGCCGCCGCTCGTAGGAGAAGCCGCAAAGTTGGAGCGCACGGTGCACCTTGAGGCACATGGGTGAATAGGTTTCGACGCGCGGTAGGTTGGCGTCGGCCAGCTCGCAAAGCACGAATCGAGGCGCTTTCATGAAGCGGTGTCCTTTCCCGGGGTAGGCCAAGCGGCGAACCGTTCGAGGAGGAGAAGGTGCCTGGGGACGATGACAGCATTGTGTCAGTTAAGCCGGCCCGCTCGTCTCGGACCTCCGACGATCCTGCGAGGCGCAGATGAGTCGCTGTCACGGCACGAACCATGCTCGGATCGCCCTTGGGCGTGCAACCTCATTCAATTCACGGGAGCGTGACCATGCGCGGCGCAAAGATTGGACGGATTTTCGGGGTGGAGATTCGGCTCGACTGGAGCTGGATGCTCATCTTCGTCTTGCTCACCTGGAACCTCTTCGCCATCTTCTCTCTTTGGCACCCCGATTGGCTCCCGCTCGGGAATTTCGCGGTGGCGGCGATAGCGTCGCTCGTCTTCTTCGGGTGCATCTTGCTGCACGAAATCGCGCACACCCTCGTCGCGCGAGCGAACGGCCTCAGCGTGCACAGCATCACGCTCTTCTTGTTCGGCGGAGTCTCCGACATCGAGCGCGAGCCGAGCTCGCCTGCCGCCGAGTTTCTGACCGCGATTGCCGGGCCCATCACCAGCGTCTTGCTCGGGTTCGGGTTTCTCTTCTTGGCATCGCGGCTCGCGCCGATGCCCGCGGCCGACAACCCCGTGATGGTGATCGCCAGCTTGAGTCCCGCGGCGACGCTGCTCGTGTGGCTCGGGCCCATCAACATTCTGATCGGCCTGTTCAACTTGATCCCCGCGTTTCCGCTCGACGGTGGTCGCGTGTTGCGCGCTCTCTTGTGGGCGCTGTCCGGCGATCTTCGCCGGGCGACGCGCTGGTCTGCCAGCATCGGGCAAGCCATTGCCTGGCTGTTCATCGCCATGGGTATCGCCATGACGTTCGGTGCGTACCTGCCCTACTTCGGCACCGGTTTCGCGAGCGGGCTGTGGCTGGCGTTCATCGGTTGGTTTCTCTACCTCGCTGCTTCGCAGGCGCGTACGCGGCTGGCGCTCGACGACGCGTTCGTCGGGATCGCCGTTGCGCAGCTCATGCAACGCGACTTTCTGGCGGTACCTCCCGACGTCTCGCTGGAGACGCTCGTTCACGACTATCTGATCCGAGGGGCCGATCGCGCGCTGCCGGTCGTTCGCGACGGGGAGTTCTTGGGGCTCGTCTCCATCGCCGAGGTGCGCGAGGTACCCGCGTCGTCGTGGCGCACGACGCCTGTTTCCGTGGTCATGCGCAAGGCCGACATGCTCACGGTAACGGCGCCCGACCGGCCGCTCGCCGAGGCGTTCGAGCGACTGGCGCGCGAGGACATCGACCAATTGCCCGTCATTGCCGGCGACCGATTGGTGGGCATGCTGCGGCGTCGCGACGTGGCGCGGTGGCTCGAGCTAGCCTGGAAGCCGCCCGCGGCGCGCGAGGGCAGGGCGCGCGTCGCGCCGCCGATGCCGCCGGGGCACGAGCCCCACGTGCGCTCGGTCTG
>DATEMX010000129.1:0-4296 GCA_035275365.1 Polyangiaceae bacterium
AAGGTGGCGACCATCCCGAGAACCAGAGCTCGTTCGACGCCGTTCGAAGCGTGACGAGCGGCGCGCCCCTCGGTCGTACGCTCGTTCTCGGCGCGGGGGGATGCCGGCTCGCCTACGACCTTCATCGCGCGTGTGGCGGCACCGAAACGGTCGTCGTCGACGTGGATCCGTTCCTCTTCGTCATCGCCGAAGCCGTCGTTCGAGGCGCCACGCTGGATCTCACCGAGTCGACGGCCAACATCAACGAGGCATCGAGCGCGCTCCGAACCCGTTCCCTCTCGGCGCCGGCGGGACCGATCGACGACACGAGCTTCCACTTCTTCTTAGCGAACGGTATCGCGCCGCCCTTCGCCGAAGGCACCTTCGACACGGTCGTGACGCCTTGGTTCATCGACCAGGTCCCGCCTGATCTACCCCAGTTCTTTGGCACGATCGGGCGCCTGTTGCGTCCGCGCGGTCGCTGGATCAACCACGGCCCCCTGCTCTACCCCTCCGACGCGCCGATCACCCGCCGCTTCTCGCGCGAAGAGCTCTTTGATCTCGCAGGCCGAGCGGGCTTCCGGATCGCGAAATGGATCAGCGAATCTCGCCCGTACCTCGTTTCACCGCTCAACGGGAGAGGTAAGGTTGAGTGGGTACTCTCGTTCGAAGCTGAGCGTGCTGCCGTCTTTGGCGGATAAGATGGAATTCCCGTACCCTTGGTCGGCGAGCCCCGCGTTGCTATTCTTCTCTTTCACGTGATCCCGCAAGAAAAGCCTCCGGAGTGCGTCGCCCGATTGCTTTGGGACGTCGACCTCGCGGCGTTCGACTTCGACTCCGCTTCAGCGCTCGTGCTCGAGCGTGTCATGGCTCGCGGAACGTGGGAGGCGATGAAATGGCTTCGGGGCCGCTATTCCAACGATGTGCTTGCCGAGTTCGTCCGAACGCGGGGCGTGCGCGCCCTCGCTCCTCGCGATCTGGCCTACTGGGCGCTTGTTTGCGACGTCGACTTGCCGGCGAAACCCGACGTCGGCGGTGGGCGCCCGAGGTGGCTCGGGCCATGAAGGCCGTCACCGACGAGCAACGGGCAGCCTTGAGGTTGCTCGCTCCGGCGCTTGAAATCGATACCTACCTCGCTGGTGGCGTCGGCGTCGCTGCGATGTACGAACACCGCGCTTCGCGTGATCTCGATTTGTTCGTCCCCCACGACTTCGAGCCCGAGCGGCTCGAGGAGCGTCTGCTCGTTCCCAACCTTCGCGTCACCGGTCGTGCTCGCGGTACCCTGCACTTGGAAGTTGCGGGAATTCCGGCGAGCATACTGTCGTATCGGTATCGGCTCCTGGGCGCTCCCGAGATGCGCCCCGACATCGCCGTGCCGGTTGCATCGGCGGACGACCTCGCGTGCATGAAGGTTTCGGCCGTCGCAGGTCGCGGCGCTGCGAAAGATTTCTGGGATCTCGAGGTCCTCTTGGCGCATGGGGCTGGCGGGGGCAACCTCTCATCGCTCCTAGAGCACTACGCTCGCAAGTTCCCGGTGGAAGACATCGGGCACGCGGTGCGGAGCCTTGCGTACTTTGCCGAGGCCGACGCGGCACCGCTCCCGATCGGCCTTTCGCCTGACGCCTGGCGCACCATGAAGGCGCGCTTCGCGATGCTGGTGCGGGCGCTCTAACACTACCCGCGGACTTTCTAGTACTCCTGCTGCAGACTTTGGCAGGAGCAGATCACGATCGTCCAAAATGGCTGAGACCCAACGTAAAATACGGCGAGGCTGTCGGAACCACCTAGTTTCGGACAGAACGAGCCGCCACCGCTCGCCGCTCGAGCCGAGAGCACCCAAATCTGCCTGTTCGGTCAGTCCTTGAGTTGGCGTATGCTCGCTCCGACGATCGATCTGGTAGCGAGAAATCCGCAGCAGTAGTGCTAGAACACCGAACGGTTTGAAAACGTCGACCGATTCAGCGGTTGCACGTCAGTCGGCAACGTCGTTTTGGGATTGGGGCCCCAAAACTGGGGGCGCTACGCGCTGCTCCTTCGGAGCCCCATTCCGGTGCCGGAGTGGACGGAGTCCAGGCACTGGACGGAGTCCACGTAGGCCTACGGAGCGCAGCGGAGTGCCTTGCTCCGGCGGGGCGGGGGCGAAGCCCCCGGTGAAAAGAACCTAGAAAACACCGAACGGTCAAACCGTTCGGTGTTTTCTAGGAGGGTGGCGTTAGCGCTCGAGATCGCGTAGACCCTTGGGCCCCACCATGATTTCGGACACTCGCCAAAAGCTCGCGGACCTCAAAAGGCGTCATCTGGCGCTAAGGGGGCATCTTTGACGTCCCTAAGCTCGTACGTCGACTTGCCGAGCTGAACGAACATGCGGGGGCGCCGAAATTCTGGGACGACCAGGCCAAGGCCCAGGCGCTCTTGCGTCAGCGTTCCGACGTCGAGAGCAAGCTGGAGACGCTCCAGAAGCTCGATCAGGACATTGCCGAGACGGCCGAATACTTCGAGCTCGGCGTTGCCGAGAATGACGACGGCGCCGTGCGCGACGCCGAGTCGCAGGTCGCGGCCCTCGAGGCTCGTCTTCGTTCGGCCGAGCTCACACGCATGCTCTCGGGGCCGGTCGACCACGCCAACGCCATCGTGAGCATCAACGCGGGCGAGGGCGGAACCGAGTCCAAGGACTGGGCGCAAATGCTCCTCCGCATGTACCTGCGCTGGTGCGAGCAGCGCGGCTACAAGACGGAAATCGTCGACTACCAAGAGGGCGACGAGGCGGGCATCTCGGGGGCCGCGTTCACGGTGAGCGGTCCTAGCGCCTACGGCTACATGCGCGCGGAGACGGGCGTGCACCGGCTCGTGCGCATCAGTCCGTTCGACGCCAACGCGCGGCGGCAGACCTCGTTCGCTGCCGTCGAGGTAACGCCCGACATCGACGACGAGATCAACATCGAGGTCAAGGAAGAGGACCTCGAAATCAAGACGATGCGTGCGGGCGGCAAGGGTGGGCAGAACGTCAACAAGGTGGAAACGGCCGTGCGGCTCAAGCACGTGCCGACGAACATCGTCATCGTGTGCCGTGCCGAGCGGAGCCAGCATCAAAACCGCCGCATGGCCCTCAAAATGCTGAAGGCCAAGCTCTACGACATCGAGCTTCGCAAGCGCGAAGATCAAGCGGCGGCCGCCGCAGCGGCGAAGACGGCGATCGGGTTCGGCAGCCAAATCCGAAGCTATGTCCTCGCGCCGTACCGGCTGGTGAAAGACTTGCGCACCGAGCACGAGACGGGCAACGTCGACGCGGTGCTCGACGGCGCGCTCGATCCTTTCATCGAGGCCTACCTCTTGGCGGCCGCGGGGGGAACGCTGAAGAAGGGCGGCGTGGTCGTGAACGACGATGCTTGACGCCGTGAACCAGTTCGAGACAATCGAGGTCGATCATGCGATGGAGACAGCTCGCGGTGTGCTTGGCGTGGGCAGCGGCGGCGTCACTACCCCTCTCCTGGGTCATGGGCTGTGGCGCAGGCGCGGTCAACGTTGCCGAGACCCACGTGGGTAAGGAGGAGCTCTACAGGACGGGCAACTTCAACTACGACGAGTTCTTCGAGGATGTCCACGTTCTGCAGGGCAGCGCGAAGAACGCCGCCGCCGACGAGAAGGCCGCGCGCGCGCCGCTCGGTCAAGCGCTCGGCGTGGGTGAGACCTCGCTGGATCGCCTCCTCGACGTCTTGAAAGAAAAGGCCGACGAGCTCGCGCAGAGCAAGAGCCGTGTGCACCTCGTTTTCGAGGGGCTGGACGAACAGGCCAAGCCGCTCGCGGGCAAGCAAATCGGCGTCACCGCTGCGGCCGCGAAGGGCAAGGCGGTCCCCAAGGAAGCGACGGAGCTCGCCGCGGCGCTCGAGCAGACGGCCCGGGGCGAGGGGCAAGTTTGGGAAAAATACGCGCCCGCACCCGACAAAGGCCGGCGGCTCGCCGAGAAGGCCGACGCGCTCTCCGCGTCGATAGGCGTCGAGTTCGCGTCCACGTCCAAGGAGAAGCGCGAAGAAGTCGAGCGAGAGGTCAAGGCGGCGAAAAAAGTCGTCGAGCAGATCTCCGAGCAGTGCGACCGGGTGGTGGGGTCGGCCACCAGGCTCTTGAAACAGAGCGGTGAGATTTTGGTGGCCGCGGCCAACGCGGAAGTCAAACCTCCGACCCCCAAGGGCAAGCCCGGAAAGCCGACGACCAAGCCCCGAGAAGAGTCGAAGGGCGAGGGCCCTCAGAAGCCCGCGCCCGCCAAGCCTGCCACGGCCAAGCCCGCTACGGAAAAGCCCGCTGTCGAGAAGCCGGCGGTGG
>DATEMX010000130.1:0-2217 GCA_035275365.1 Polyangiaceae bacterium
TTCCTGCTTATTCCCGCTTGTATCAAGCTGTTTGTCACTCTAGTTGGAAAAGACGCCCGAAGACTCGGGCGATTGGGTATCCAAACGGTCCCCTCAGATTCGGCGGCGCAATCCTAGCCATGCGCACCTTCGTTGTCACGCCATAAGAAAAACCAAGATGAAGCTCGCCCGTGAGCCGAATTGTGCTCGAACGTACCCTAAAACGCTCGCCTGCTGGCTCTGGCGCTAACCTCGAACCTCGCCCGCGCAGAAGGAAAGCCCGAAATCGTTCCGCCTCGCCAGCTCGAGGCTCCGGTGCTCACCTACCCGGCGAGCGGACACGGCGATGCCGTCGTCGTGCTCGAGCTCGAAGTCGGCGAAGACGGCTCGGTAACGAAGGCTCAAGTCAAAGAGGGCGCCCCGCCATTCACAGAATCGGCGCGCTCGGCAGCGCTCACGTTCCGCTTCAGCCCAGCAACCCGCAACGGCATACCGGCTCGCGCCCGCGTACTGGCGCGTCTGTCGTTTCACGAACCTCGGCCCGAACCCGCCCCGGCGCCGGCTCCGCTCGAATCCACGAAGGTCGCCGAAGGGTCCGAGCCCCCTATCCCGGGTGCGGCACCGCCGCCCCCTCCGCCGGTCGAGATCACGGTCATGGGAGCCGAGCGCGAAGAGCTCGGCTCGACGCACATCCCGCGCCACGAGACTCGCCTCATCCCAGGTGCGTTTGCCGATCCATTTCGCGTCGTGGAGATCTTGCCCGGTGTTGCGCCCATCCTGAGCGGCCTTCCCTATTTTTTCGTGCGCGGCGCTCCGCCGGGCGACATCGGCTACTACATCGACGGCATTCGCGTCCCCCTGCTCTTTCACGTCGGCGCTGGACCGAGCGTCATCTCGCCAGCCATGGTCGATCGTGTCGACTTGTTTCCTTCGGCCTACCCAGCGCGATTCGGTCGCTCGGTCGGCGGCATCATAGCCGGCGAGACATCGCCCGCCGGGCAATCGGGCTCGCGGCGAAGCGCAAGCACGCGTGTTCGACGCAGCCGCGTTCGTCGAGCAACCATTTGCCGAGGGGCGGGGCAGCGTCTCGTTGGCGGGCCGCTACAGCTATACCCAAGCGCTGCTCTCGCTCGTCGCGCCCGACTACACGCTCGGCTACGGCGACTACCAAATTCGCGCCGCCTACAACCTGAGCGAGCGGGACAAAATCTCGCTCTTCGCGTTCGGCGCGAACGACGAGCTCGGCAACGACAAAACCGCCAAGAAGCTCTTCGACGTAGGCTTTGGTCGCGTCGATCTCCGCTACGATCGCACCACCGAGGACAGCCGCACGCGGCTCGCCGTCACCTTCGGCACCGACAGCCAGCTGAACGCCGACGAGAACACGACAAACCCAGGGAGCTATCGGCGGAGTCGAGGGCTCCGCCTGCGCATGGAAACCGATCAACGGGTCGCGCGGCGCGTGCGACTTATTGATGCCCGCGAGGCACTGCTTTGCGGATCGGTCGCGCGAAAGACAGATGGGGGCTCGAAGGCGAAACGGCGTGAGCAACCCGCGAGCTCGCGACAGGGCGATGCCGCTCAGTCGTACTCGCAAACGTACGGATTCTGATCGCCGCAAGCGCGATCGTGCCAACCCTCGTCGATTCCCATCACGAGACACTTCGCACTGTCTGCGTGATTCGGCTCGCCCGGCGTGAAGAACCAGAGCGAGAAGGGCTCGCTGGTGACCCAGTTGAAATCCCCTGGCGTCACCCGATCGGTCCCGCCCAACCAAAACTCGGACACGGCGAGCTTAGCGACGAACGCCTGTTCGTCGACGTCGTTGATGGTGACGAGGTGCCCGTGCGATGCTTCGCACGATGCCTTCGCGCTCGCCCAGCCGATGCGGGCGTAAAGAGCACGGTAGGCGTGATTGGTCGCGCGGCGAATGACGGGGGGTGACTCTTCGCAGATGAAGCCGTATTGCGACGAACAGTCCACCACCGACCAGCTATACGAGTACGACTGCGACATGGGGGGCATCATGGGCGGGTTCTGCAGCGTGCACCCGCCCACGTGACCGAGAGGCTCACCTTTTCGCCAGCGCAACCACTCCGGGGGATCGGCGGTGAGCCAGACGTACGAACCGGTTTGCGTGGGGTCGAACATTCCAATCCAGCTCGGCTCTGACCGCCCTTGGAGCAGCGCCGAGTAGACCGAGTCGGCCTGCCAGCTGTTGAGGTAGGTGATGAGGTA
>DATEMX010000131.1:0-4325 GCA_035275365.1 Polyangiaceae bacterium
GTGGAGCCTCGCCCCGCGTTCCGACGCGAAACCGTCGCTGATTCGCCCCGGCGAGCTTCCCGGGCGCCTCTTCGATCTCGCCGTGCGCCGGGCGACGGGCATGCTCGCCGTGAGGCACGCGGGGGTCGAGAAGAAGGTCTACTTCGTCGACGGCGCACCGACGATGACGATCTCGTCCGACGGCAAGGAGCTGCTCGGTGCGTTTCTCGTCGAGCGCGGACTCGCGCTCCCGATGGAGGTCGAGATGGGCCTCGCCATGGCGCCGCGCTACGGGGGTCGTCTCGGCGACGCCCTCGTCGGTCTCGGCGTGCTGCGTCCCATGGAGCTCGTGCGCGCGCTCGTCGATCAGATGCGCCTCCGTTTCGTCGCGCTCGCCGGGTGGAAGCGCGGCGAGTGGATCTTCGCGCACGGCGTGCGCAGCCAAGACGAAGACACCGTGCCCGAAGCGTTCGGTCCCATCGAGCTCATCACGCGCGGCATCGTCGAAGGTTACTCCGCCGTCGACCTCGCCGGCATCCTCGAGCCGGTAGTCGACGCGCTCATCGTGCCCGTCCCGCGGGCCTCGGTGTCGGTTGCGTCGCTCAAACTCGCGGCGTCGGAAACGGCGCTCCTCCATTCGCTCACCGGCAAAACGACGCTCTCGCAGATCGCGAAAGATGCGTCGGATCGCACCGCGTGCAGCTACGAAGGCGTGCTCCGCGCCGTGTTCGTGGGGTTGGCGAGCGGCGCGCTCGTCTCTCCCGCGTGGCCGCCGAGAGACTGCCGTGAGAGCATGCCCACCCTGTGAGCTGTTTGCGCCGGCGGGCATAGCGCGCCGCTTCGCGATCGTGGCAAGCGGTGTTTCGCATGGCGAGCTAGACTTCGCCGCGTTCAAGGAGGCTCCCCATGTCCATCGTCCTGTATCATCACCCATTTTCGCGCGCCGCCGCCGTCGTTTGGATGCTCGAAGAGATTGGCATCGAGTACGACCTTCGGTTCGTCGATATCCTGAAGGGCGCACAGAAGGCCGACGATTTCGTCTCGCTGAACCCGATGGGCAAGCTCCCGACTCTCGTCGACGGTGACGCCGTCGTCACCGAGTCGGCGGCGATCGGGCTCTACCTGGCGGACCGCTATTCGCTCGGTCGGCTCGCGCCTGCTCCCGACGATCCGGCTCGTGGAACATACTTGCGCTGGTCGCTCTTTGCGCCGTCGGTCGTCGAGCCGGGCCTGTTGGCCAAAACCTCCCATTGGGAGTTCAAACCGTCGCAAGCGGGCTGGGGCGACTACGAGGCCATGCTCCGCACGATGGAGAGCGCGGTTACCGGTCGCGACTTCTTGCTGGGCGATCGCTTCTCGATGGCCGACGTCATCTTCGGTGGCACGCTTCGCTACATGCTGCGCGTGAAGACGCTCGAAGCAAGGCCCGCCTTCATGGCCTACGACGAGCGTCTCGCGGCGCGCCCCGCGCTTCAGCGCGCGGAAGCCAAGAATCTCGCGATCGCCAAGGAGCACGGGCTAAGGACCTGACCGCCGTCAGCGGCCCTCATGGCCTGCACACGACGTCCGATGGGCAGCCGTCGTGCTTGCAGGCAGCGCAAGCAGGCGGCGCGAACAAGTGGTCGCGAAGAAATGTGGTCAACGATTCGCCGAGGCGTTTGCGCAAGTTGAGAGCGAGGGCGTCGCAAATGGTGCCACCCGAAAAGGTGAGAGAGCTGGCGTCGAATTCGTAAGTCGCTTTCAACGCCACGTTTTCCGAGCAATCGGTGCGGTGCGCTCCCCGATAGTGAACCGCGAACGGGACCGGCACCGGGAAACTAGGGGTGGCCGCGCAGGTCACCGCTGGGCTCGAAATATCGAGGGTGCCGGTCAGCGAGCTGATCTCTCCCCTCAGCGTATATCCGTCGGCGTCGACAGTTTGCGTGAGCCCCGAGATGGTGAAATCGATCGCGCACGCGTGCACCCCGCCGCATTTGGCACTCGTCTTATCGCAAGCGTTGGCGTCGAGGCTGATCTTGCCTTCGTAGAAGCACGCCGTATGTACCCCGTTCGCGAGACGCCTGGACAATGCGTCTCCCTCGCAAAGAGCACTCGCCCAGCGGTCGCAGTCGAACTCTGGATTCACGTGGGAGCAGGTTCCGCAGTTCGTACAGGTGTCGACGGTGCACGCATCATGGTCATCGCAACTCGTCGCGCCACACGTGGACACGGGCCACGAGTCGACGAAGAGGCGAGCTCCGTCGCAGGCAGCATCATCGGTAGACCCCTCCTGCCACGATGCATCCGCCGACGTCTCTCCATCTCCTGAAGCGTCGCCGGAGTGCACGATAACGTCGTCAGGCGTGAGCACGTGGGCGTCCGCCGCATCGATGGCACCCTGGTGCGACGTCGTTGCGGCATCCGCGTCGCTCCAGGAGGTATCCACATGGGCGTCCGCCGCATCGATGGCGCCCTCGGCCGACGTCGTTGCGGTATCCGCGTCGCTCCAGGAGGTATCCCTTTGGTCAAGCGCAGAAGCGTCAAAAGGCGAGCCGCCCGCGTCAGCGAACGCCCCATCGGAGCGATAAGAAGCGGCTTCGCTGGACGTTTGGCTCGCGCCGTCCGCCCGAGCGAAGTCGTAACCCCCATCCTCACCGCTGCAACCAATGATGGCAACGGCGTAACTCACGGTGATCGCGGTTCGTATGGTCGGACCCATCCCAGGGTTTCTGTTTGGCTCAGCAGGCCTTCCGTGTCAACCGCTTGCCGCGCCTATGAAATGAAATACACGCATTGTGTCTCCTCAAAGAGGCCTTCACCACACCGAGCAATGCCCAGCACCGGAAGGAATTCTTCGATGGTCACACCTTTGGCAGTGTTCATGCGCGATGGCTCGCCCACCAACAACCGGGTGGGGCTCTCGAGCTGAAAAGCCAATTTAGCATAGCAAATTGGTGAAGGCGGCGTTCGACCCCTGTCGGAATCGACAGAGCCGAGCCTCGGAGTCAGGCGAGGGCAGGGAGCGCGAGCGCGCGCGCCGGCGATGCCGCTTCGACGGCGGCGGCGACGGCGAACATGCGTTCTTCGTCGAGGGGCGCGGCGATGAGCTGCACGCCGACGGGGAGGGGAGGACGGCCACTCGATGCCGGCGTGGGGGCGCCTGGCAAACTCAAGGCGGGAACGCCGGCGAGGCTCGCGGGGAGCGTATAGATGTCGGCGAGGTACATGGCGAGCGGATCGCCCGTGCGCTCGCCGAGCCGGAACGGCGCGACGGGCGAGGTGGGGGTGGCGATGATGTCGACCTGCTTGAATGCCTCCTCGAAATCGCGACGAATCAACGTCCGCACGCGCAGCGCTTTCAAATAGTAGGCGTCGTAGTAGCCGGCGGAGAGGACGTACGTTCCCAGCATGATGCGGCGCTTGACCTCGGCGCCGAAGCCGGCCTCGCGCGTGTCGCCGTACATCGTCGTGAGGTTGGCGCCGGCCGACTCGACGCGCATGCCGAAGCGGACGCCGTCGAAGCGCGCGAGGTTGGACGATGCTTCGGCGGTGGCGAGCACGTAGTAGGTGGCGACGGCATAGTCGGTGTGCGGCAGCTTGATCGGTTGGATCGTGCAGCCAGCGTTCGCGAGGGCGTCGATGGAGGCGCGCACGCTGGCGGCGATCTCGGGATCGAGCCCGGCCGCGAAGTATTCTTCGGGGACGCCGACGCGAGTGCCTTTGACGCTGCGTTCGCACGCGGCTTCGTAGGCTCCCACCGGCGCGTCGATGCTCGTGGCGTCACGTTCGTCTTGACCCGCGATGACCTCGAGGATGCGCGCGGCGCTGCGCACATCGACGGCGAAGGGGCCGATTTGATCGAGGCTCGAGGCGAACGCGACGAGCCCGTAGCGCGAGACGCGACCATACGTCGGCTTGACGCCGACGACGTTGCTGAACGACGCGGGCTGGCGAATCGACCCGCCGGTATCGGACCCCAGCGAGCCGGGGGTCATCTGCGCGGCGACGGCGACGGCGCTTCCGCCCGACGAACCGCCCGGCGTTCGCGTGGTGTCCCACGGGTTTTTCGCGGGACCGAAGGCGCTGTTTTCGGTCGACGAGCCCATCGCGAACTCGTCCATGTTGCACTTGCCGGGGAGGATGGCCCCCGCGGCTTTGAGACGCGACACGACGGTGGCGTCGAAAGGAGGGAGCCAACCTTTGCCGTTGCGGGTGAGGATCTTGGAGCCACACGTCGTGGCAACGCCGCGCGTGGCCAGGGCGTCTTTGAGACCGATGGGGACGCCGGCCAATTTGCCGAGCGTTTCGCCCCGCGCGCGCTTTAAGTCGACCTCGCGCGCCTGCGCGAGCGCCTGTTCACCGGAGAC
>DATEMX010000132.1:0-12165 GCA_035275365.1 Polyangiaceae bacterium
CGATCCCACGGCAGGCGAACCGAGCACCGCAGCCCCCGATCGCCTCCCCGAAGCCGCACCCCAAACGCCGACGACCTTCGGCGCTACTGGCCGTTCACCGGAGCACGACGGGCTCAAGCGCGAGACCGAGCTCGTCGACGCGGCGCGCAGCGCCCTCGCGCGGAACCAACCCGCCACGGCCATCGCCCTTCTCGATCGTTACCGCGCCGAGTTTCCCAAGGGTCGCCTCGTCGCGGCCGCGGGCCTCGTTCAGGCCGAGTCGCTCTTCGCTTCGGGGCGCGCTGCAGAAGCGGTCCGCGTTGCCCGCGCGCACCTTCAAATCAACCCGCACGGCCAGTTCGCCGACAAACTTGCGGCGGTGATTGCGCGCGCCGAGGGTCAATCGAAAGAGAGTCCGAAAGCGACCTCGCCGTAGCCGGCCAACGAGGGCGTGCGGAAGACCGTGGTCGACGGATCTTCGAAGACGAATTCGTATCGACGAAGGGGGATCACGACCCCTGCCGTGAATTCGACCGCCGCGTGAGCACCGACGACAGCGACTGTCGTCATGGCTTGCGCCGCCGTCCAAAAACGCGCGATATCGCCGTTGCGCGCCAACCCTCTCGAGAGAGCCGCCAGCGCCCCGGCCTCGATCCCGGCGCATAGCGGCAGCCAGTTGACCGACGAGAAACCCGTCCGCGCGGGACACGCCGCGATGGCGAGCGTCATCAACCTGAACCCGGCGACGGCCGAGCCCACACCCCTCGACGAAGTGTGGAACATACCCTCGACGCGAATGGCGGGAGTAAAAAAGCCAGACCTCCGCCACCAATGCACGACCGAGGCGCCGGCTCCTGCCGAAGGTTGAGGACCGATCCCCGAACGCAGCCCTCCCTGAATCAACGCCAACCACCTCGAATGATCGAGGCCACTCTCGGAGGGTTGCGCTGGCTGCTCGGGCGCGGTCTTCGAGGGCTCGAGCGGGACCCGGGCCGGCGGCGGAGGAGGCGCCGGCGGCAGTGCGGGAGGCGCCGCCTCTAGAGCCGCGTGCGGATCGACGAGAAGCGCCAAACTGAGCCCGATGGCCGATGCGACGTCGGCGCACGATTGCCCTTGAATGGCGTCGGGCTTGGCGGCGTGAGCCGGCTCGACGCTCAGTTGACCCATATATCCATGGCCTTGCCGTGCCAGCGTCACACGAAAGCGCGACGCGCTCGGCCCACTCGTGACGAACGAGACCCGCAGCGTGCGCCGCGCTACATGCTGCTCGAAAGCAGCTCGCGTGGGGCATCCCGGGGCTGCATCATAGTCGAGCGAGGCATAAATCGGCTCGTCGGGACTCGCCGCGGCAAGCCCTGGCATCGCGATCGCCGCGCTCGCGAGAGCCAGCGCCGTCGGTACTTGAAATTTCCACACGAGACTCAAATGCAAAGTGCCTTCGACGATGGACCGCGCTCCCACTTCCGTGTCATGATTTCGTTCTCAGTCCGGTGGACATCTTGATTCGAAAGGGGCGCTGCGTGCCGGCATCGGCTCGCGAAAATTCGATCCGAAACGGTGGTTGCCCTTCGAAGGCGGCGCTGGCGTCGCTCGCCATCGGCCTCGCCGGGCTCTCGGCATGCACCGAAGTCGTCTCTATGGGCAGCTTCGGCGCCGGGGGCGGCGCGAGCGGCGTTGCCCCCAGCGCGAGCGTTCCTGTCACTGGCCCCGACGCCTCGCCCATGCCCGTCGCCGACGCCTCGCCCATGCCCGTCGCCGACGCCTCGCCCATGCCCATCGCCGACGCCTCGCCCATGCCCATCGCCGACGCCTCGCCCATGCCCGTCGTTCCGGGCCCCTACATATTGCCGGCTGGTTTCACGGCGGGCGCGAAGGGCGGCTATCGCTTGGGCCAGCCCACGACGGGCACGCGTTACCCCGACGAAGCCGGCGTGCCGGCGTCCGAGGGGTGCACCAAGCAAATCGTGGGCATCGTCCGCGACTTCAGCCGCGGCGATCGCAAAGGCGGCCATCCGGACTTCGAGAAGTTCTTAGGGCCGGGCGAGCAGAATATCGTCTCCTTCGATCTCGGCGACGACTCCAAGCCGGTCTTCGCCCCCGGCAATCACAGGTTCACGACGACGCAGACGAATTTCAATCAGTGGTACCGCACCGACGACACGGTCAACTACGCCTATTTCGTCTACTTCGTCCTTGAACCGAACAACGGCGTCTCCACCTTCCAGAGCGACAACTTTTTTCCCGCCGACGGTCGCGGCTTCGGCAACGAAGATCAGCCCCACAACTTCGGCTTCACGACCGAAGTGCACACGACCTTCCTCTACAAGGGCGGCGAAACGTTCACGTTCAACGGCGACGACGATCTTTGGATCTTCGTCAACCGCCGGCTCGCCATCGACCTCGGCGGCGTTCACCCCCAGCAAAAGCGCACCCTCAATCTCGATGCCAATCAGGTCAAACTCAACATCCAACCGGGCAACGTCTACGCGCTCGATCTGTTCCACGCCGAGCGGCACTCGGACCAGTCGCACTTTCGTATCGACACGAACCTCACGTTCATCGACTGCAGCATCATCGTCGCTCGGTGAAAAACTGATCAGCTTTCTCGCGGAGCGCACGCCCGAGCGCGCTGCCCATCGCGAGGATTTCATCGATCTCGACGCGCGTAAAATCGCGCGGCATCTGGGTGGCGACGCCCAACGCGCCGATGGCGTCGTCGCCGTGGATCATCGGCACGGCCAGCGCTCCTTGAACTCCGGTCTCTCGCGCACCTTGGCGAATGACACCGCCCGCGTCGTCCGTTTGCAGGTTGCAGGTCGTCACCGGCTGGCGCTTTTCGACGGCGACGCCGCCCATACCCTTGCCAACGGGGATGAGCTGCACCTTTTCGAGCACGAAGGGCGGGATGTTCTTCGAGGCGAAGAGCTTCATGACGGTCTCACCCGCTGCCATCAAATGGACCGTGCCGCTGCCGGTGTGGGTGGCCTCGAGAATGGCTTCGAGCGCGAGGCGCGCGCCTTCTTCGGCGTTGGGCGCTTGTCGAACGATGTCGAGGATGCGGGGCGAAATGTCCATCGGAGCGCTCCTTTTCGAACCTCTTCGGTTACTCGTCGCGAACGTAGCCCCACCTTTGTAGCGCATTCTTGAGCTCCGGATCGCCGCGCGCGGGCTCGGCAACGAAGGGTGGAGCCGCGGGGGCAATTTGGTGCGGGCAAGCGGGAGGTTACATCGCCCAACTTGGAAACTTTTCCGGCGAAAGCCGGGCACGCGTACGGGCATATCGAGACACGCCCTAGTCTCCTAGTGTCACGCGGCGAAAAATTTGCCCCCAGATTCGAGAGCATCGAGACCCCGGTAGATCGGCGCCGGAGGTGCCGTGGGGGTGGGGCCCTGTTCCGGGCTTGCTGGGGGCGAAGCCCCCGGAGACAAAGAGATAGTGCCAGGCGGCGAAGCCGCCTCCGCGCGAAGCGCGGGCTTGGTCAAAGTCGGCCGACTTTGACCAAGCGGCACTAGTTTTTGCGGAAGGCGTGCTTATGGTGGCCCGGTGCTGCTCCCCGGCCTGGACGAGACGCCCCCGGCGCCGCCTCAAACGGGCGTCATTGGGCCCATTCACCAGGGGCGCGACGTTCGGGAGTGGGCGCTCGTTCTCTCGTCGATGGGTGTGGCCCACGCGGTGAAAGACGCGCACCCAGGGTGGTACATCTTGGTCGCCGAGAGCGATCACGCGCGCGCCGTCGAAGCCATTCGCCTCTACCAAGCCGAAAACGCAAACTGGCCGCCGCGCCGCCCGCGCGAGCTCTTGCCGTACGCTCGCAGCCTCGCCGCGCCGCTGCTCATGGTGCCGCTCGTGCTCTTTTATCTGGTCACCGGCCCCGCCTCGAGCTCGTCCGGCTGGTTCGCACGCGGCACCGCTTCGAGCGATCTCATCGTCCACGGCGAGATTTGGCGCGCCGTCACCGCGCTCACCCTTCACGCCGACGCGCTGCACGTCTTCGGCAACGCGCTCACGGGGAGCATCTTTCTTTCGGCCGTCAATCGGCGCCTCGGCGACGGCAAGGGTCCCCTGCTCATGCTCTTGGCCGGAACGCTCGGCAACGGCATGAACGCCTTCTACCATCGCACCGGGCACCTCTCGATCGGCGCATCGACGGCGGTCTTCGGCGCCGTGGGGATCCTCGTCGCCACGCAGCTCGCGCTCGATCGCCACGACACGCGCCGTTCGTGGCTCGAACGCGCCGCGCCCATCGTGGGGGGGCTCGCGTTGCTCGGCATGCTCGGCGCAAGCCCGCACTCCGATCTCTTCGCCCACCTCTTCGGTCTGGTGGGCGGCCTCGCGGTCGGTCTCGCCGCCCTCTTCCTCCAACGTCTCGGTTCGAAGCCGAACCAACACGGACCACTCCGGCCGAGCTCCACGTTCGTTCAACTCGCCTCGGCCGTCGTCACCTTCGTCATCGTCATCGCCGCGTGGACGCTCGCGCTCCGTCCCCCTCACGTCTAAGTGATCGAGCTCGAAAGCTCGATCACTTCGCCTCTTTGCCCCTGCGGAGCGGCTCGCGCCGCCCCGCCCCCAAAAACGTCGTTTTTGGGGGGCCCACCCCACGCGGCTCGCTTCGCTCGAAAAGGAAGAGTTCGCGAATCGCGAACTCTGATTCAGCGCGAAAGTTCACGTGGAAAAGCCCGCGCCGGCGGCTACTCTCGGCTCGTGACGGGCGCCCGCGACAAGAGAGGCTACGCGACGGCGTTCGGCCTCACGTGGTTCGCCTACGCTACGTACTACCTCGGTCGCAAAGGCTTCAGTGTCACCAAGTCGCGCATCGCCGCCGAGCTCGCGCTCCGCCCGGAAATGCTCGCGACCATCGACACCGGCTTTCTCGTGGCCTACGCCGTCGGCCAAGTCGCCAACGGTTTCTTGGGCGACCGCATCGGGGCCCGGCGCCTCGTGGCGTTCGGCATGTTGGCCTCGGCGCTCGCCTGCCTCGCCTTCGGCAACGCCGCCGGCGCAGCTCTCCTCTTCATCGCCTTTGCCGTCAACGGCTTCGCCCAGTCGACCGGCTGGCCCGGCACCACCAAAGGCATCGCCGAGTGGACCAACCCCCAAAAGCGCGGCGCCATCATGGGCGCATGGTGCACGTGCTACCAAGTGGGAGGCATCGCCGCCACCGCGTTCGCGAGCTGGCTCCTCGGTCACTACGGCTGGCGCAGCGCCTTCGTCGTCCCCGCGCTCTGCATCGCGCTCGTCGGCCTCGTCGTGCTCCTCGCGCTCCGCCCCGGGCCCTACGCCACCCCGGGGCCGCGCAGCCGACTGAATCTCTCGATTTTCGCGACGCTGAAGAGCCCCACGCTGCTCAGCTACGGAGCCGCCTACTTCTTCATCAAATTGATTCGATACAGCTTCCTCTTCTGGCTCCCCTACTACCTCCATACGGCGCTCAGCGTCGGCGAAGTCAACGCCGGCTACCTCTCGACGTCGTTCGAAGTCGGCGGAGTAGCGGGGGCCGTCGTCATCGGCGTCGTATCCGATCGCTTCGGGCCCGAAGCTCGCTCGATCGTTGCCGCCGTAGCCTTGGTGGGGCTCGCCGTCGCGCTCTTCGTCTACGGGCAGGTAGGCTCGTCGTCGCTCATCGCGCAATTCATGTCGATGGCGGCCATCGGCGCGCTGCTCTTCGGGCCCGACGCGCTCGTGTCGGCGGCCGCCGCCCAAGACGCCGCGGGTCCCGACTCCGCCGCCTCCGCGGCGGGCCTCGTCAACGGTATCGGCTCGCTCGGCGCCATCCTTCAAGGGTACGTCACCGTGGGCGTGAGCCGAGCGTACGGCTGGTCCGTCCTCTTCTACTTGTTCGTGGGTTTCGCCCTCTTGTCCGCCATTTCTTTGACGCCGACCTTCCGCAAACGCCCGGTCGCGCTCCCCGCCGCAGGCGGTTAGAACCTCACACTTTTCACCACCGTCGCCGAAGCGCGCGTGTCCGCAGTGTGTCTTCGTTCGGGACGAATATCGGGTGCAAGGTTAAGTTTTTCGCTCGAAAACCCGTAGCTCCCACTGCGCCGGTGCATTCGTCGGACGCCAAGGTGTGAGGCGAAGCAACGCATGAGTCGGGACCTCTTGGATCGCCAGCGCGAGGCATTGCGCAACCTGGCGCGCGTGTTTGCCGAAGAGGCGCGCGGTGGTCTCCTGGGCGAAGCGCTCGACGCCGTCCTCGAAGCCACGCGCATCGAAGCCGGCGCCGCGTTCTCGATGGACGGCGGCTTTCTCGATCTCGTCGCCGACCGCGGCCTCGGGAGTGGACCGAGCGACAAGAGCGACCATCCAGCGCCAAGAGCCGTCGCGCCACGCGACCTTGCTAAGGATCTCCTTCTCGAAGCCGCGAACAAAGCAGTCGCGAATCGCAGGCAGTTGTACATCCCCGATCTCGCGCGCTCGGACATCCCACCCAAACTTCACCGCGATCTCACGCGCCGCGGATACCGTTCGTTGGCCGCGCAGCCGGTGCGGCACCATCGCGAAATGCTCGGCGTGCTCGTCTTCCTCGGCAAAGATGGCGCCGCCTACAGCCCCGCCTCGCTCGCCTTCTTCGAGACCATCTGCCACATGGCCGCCGTGGCCACGGAGCGAGACAGGCGCGCCGAGCGCGAGCTCAACTACCGCGCCGAGCTCGTCGAAGCCGGCCATCTGGCCACACTCGGGCTCTTGACGGCCACCGTAGCCCACGAGCTCCGAGGCCCCGTCGCCGCCATCAGCGTTCAGGTGGCCGAGCAACAACAGATCCTCGACCACCTTCAAGAGCCGCTGGCCAACGCCATCCCGGCGATGATCGCCGATTTCCGCGAACTTTTGACGGACATGAAGGCCGCCACCGCTCAAATGAGCACGCTCATCTCGCGCCTTTCGTCCTTCAGCCGACGGGACTCATCGCCCAGCAAGGTCGACCTCATGACGGCCGCGCGTGAGGGCGTGAGCATCGCCAAAAGCGAGCTCAAACGGCGCGGCGTCTTGCTCCACGAAGAATACGCGGAAGGCTGCTTTACCATGGGCAGACGCGACAACCTCGTCCAGGTCGTGCTCAACCTGCTCTTCAACGCCATCGACGCCTGCACGAGCATCAAGGGCCGAGAATCGAAGATCACCCTCCGCACCAAGATCGACGGCTCGCGCGTCGTCCTCTCGGTCGACGACAACGGACCGGGCGTTCCCCCGACCAACGTGCACGCCATCTTCCGGCCCTTCTTTACCACCAAGAAGCGCGGCGAAGGCACGGGGCTCGGCCTCAAGATCTGCAGCGACGTCGTCGCCAGCCATCACGGGCACATCGAGGTCGTGAACCTCGACGGGGGCGGCGCTTCCTTTCGCGTCATCCTTCCGCGCCTTGCCGGCGCCACGCCGTCCGGCACCACCCGCGAAGCCGCCGTCGTGTCGCCCCCCGAGCAGACCGAGATCAAGCGCCTCTTCGTGGTCGACGACGACGAGCTCTTCGCGCGCACCTTGAAACGAGCGCTGAAACCCCACGAAGTCACGACCGCTTCTTCGGCTTCGGAAGCCGAGATCGCGCTGCTCGACCCCTCGTTCTGCCCCCATCTGGTTCTCTGCGATCTCGGGCTCCCCGGTCTGACGGGCGATGTCCTCCACGCCCACATTGCCGCCGCGCGCCCCCTAGTCGCCAAGAACTTCGTATTTCTAACAGGCGGCGCCTGCAGCAAGCAAGAAGCCGACTACCTCCGCGCGTCCGGCTGCGCGACGTTGCTCAAGCCGGTCGACGTTAAAGACATCTGGGCGGCCCTCGCCGGCCCAAACCCTCGAAACTCGGTCGCACCAGAAGGCGTTGCGACCCTGCGCTCGGAGCTTCCTGGGGCCGGCGAAACCGATGGCGTCTCGAACGTTCCAACGCTGCCACCGGGCTGATCCATCTTCTCCCTCAACCGACGAATATTTTTTGCTCGGCGCTTGCACGAAGCTCCATTTGACTGTGAGCGCTGAATGAACATGAACAACCGTCAATTTTTTGACGATCAGCGGGGGGGCGTGCGCCGTGAGCGCTGTGTCACGCGCGACGCAAAGGTAGGCACGAGACACCCATGGCGCACAACACGCGATATGTGCGCTGGTCGTTAACGGGCTCCGCGATGCCCGAAGGCGGGCAGGTCGGCGACGTGTCCGGGGTACAATAGCCACAATGACCCGGCGCCGTTAAGGTCAAAGGAGTTCGTACTTAGTGGCACATCGGTTGCTTCGCTAGGAGGTCCCGAGCTCAGTCTGTGCTTGAAATGAAGGCATTCTGAGGAACTCACCTTCAGTCCCCGTGAACCTCCGCCGTAGTGTCGAAGCAACGATTAGTGCCGTCGGGACACACTCAGAAAAATTGCAGTCGACGGGCAAGCGTTTGTCCGCCGTCGTTTCAAGAATGAAACACGCCGACTGATTCCTTTTCCGCGTCGCGGAGGAATGGTAGGTTTCGATGTTTCCATAAGACGAGATCATGGTCACGCAATGCCGTGTTTCCTCTGATTCTGCATGGTTTGCCTGTTCATCCTTCCGCTCGCGTGGGCTCGGAACCTCTCAGGGTCGCGCCGGTATCCTCAAAGTTCGTACGGATGCCGGGATGTTGAGTACCAAGTCGAGCCGTCGGGCCGACTTCGGAAGGCAACCAGAGAGCGTCGCTTGAATTCAAGTAGCTGGAAATGTCTCGGGCCCCGCGGGGGCTCTTACGATGAGGACTCGATGAAACAAATCCATCATTACCTGGCTTCGAAGCAGATAGGCATCGCCTCACACGGCTTCTTCGCTCGACTCGAGAGAGATCAGCCATTCGAGAGCGCGATGGCTTTCGCGCCCGTCCTGACGTTTTGGGTCTTCGCCTTCCAGGACATTTTGCGGCTCAACGAGACTCGCGTCCTCGACCCGAAGCTGCGCAAGATCGCGCGGCATCACCGCGCCGAGGACAAGGGGCACGAAGTCTGGTTCATGAACGACGTGGCGGAGCTCGACCCGACCCCTCGTGACTTCCGTTGGCTCTTCGGACCCGGTCACCGAGAAACGCGCGAGGCGGCGTACGCGTTGATGTCGGAGGTCTTCCGAGCCGACGACGACCAGGTGCGAATCGTCCTCTTGCTCACACTGGAATCGGCGGGGCACATCTTCTTCGAGCGGATAGCAAGGTTCGTCGCCCGCCACGATTTGAGCGAGCGACTCCAATACTTCTCGCATCATCATCTGGCGGCGGAGAAGGACCACGAGCTCTTCGAAGTTGAGATGATGAAGGCGCTCGACGTCGAACTTGCACCGACAGTGCGGGCCAAGGCCCTGGCGATGATCGATCGCTGCTACGAGGCGTTCAATCAGCTGTTCTGCGCCCTCGAAGCGGGGCTGTCGCAACGACCGAGCGCGGTCAGCGCGCGGCCCTCGGATCCATCCAAGGGCGAACGCGCCGTTTCGGATCTCGGCGATTGAATGAGTCCTTGAGCGACGGCGCTTGCACGAGTGAGCCGCGCCGTCACCGCCGACCGTTCGCGCTTAGGTCCCCGTCCCGCAATCGCCGGGGCAGTTGAGGTTGTTCTCACCCTTGCTCGGTTGGCAGATTCCGTTGCCGCACTTGGGCGTGCAGTCGTCCGAGCACGTGGATGCGTTCTCACCTCGGCTCACTTCGCAGACGCCATCGCCGCAGAAGGGCAAGTCGAACGGCGGGGAATGTGGCCACAGCGAGGGCTCACCGTGATCGCCATTCACGAAGGGAAGCCAGATCGTCAGCACCCAGTGGGTCCGATCGAACGTGCGGGTGAAGCCGAGCTCCTCGAGATGGTGGCCTAGCGGCGTGGCCGCCGCGAGATAGCCGAGACTAGTGAAGTCCGGGGTCGTCGGATCGTAAGGAACGACGCGATCAATCGTGTAAATGACCGAGGCTAAATCCTCCTCGCTGTTGTATACGACCCAGACGCTGGCCATGCCGCGCGAGCCGGCCTCGTCCTTGATGGCATGCCACGCGTTCTTGAGATCCTTCACCGGATGATTGCCGGTCATGTGGAACCGCTCGGTCCGGAGAATGACCTGCGAGTGGTGAATATCGGTGAAGTTGTGGGCACCGACGACCCTGTAGCTGTGGCATTCGGGCTCCAAGAAGTACGGCCGGTCGAGGAACTGAACGCCATCGAGCGTGAACTCGTCTTCAACGAAGTGCTCGTAGTTCTTGGCGTGCTTCTCGGTATCGAAAAGGTATCGGCCACCGCTGAAGAGGTCCGGCTGTCCGCCCGAGAAATGGTTGAAGTCGAGGGCGATGGGCAGGTGCTTGTGAAGCATGCCCTTCTCACGCGACATGATCATGCGGTCGCGCTCGAGGACCGGCGCGATCTCCATAGGCCCGAAGGCATCGCCCGGCAGCCGGAAGTCGCAGGTGAACGCGCCCTTCGCTTTGATGTTTCCGTCGTCCTCGCAGCTGTTGATTTCGGCCTTGTTCGCGCGCAATTCGGCCGAATCCTCCGCGGGGTCGTCTACTGCCCCTGCTGCGCAACCGGTAGGCCCGAGCGCACCGAACACCGAAAGGAGGGTAATGAGTCGTTTCATGAGGTGACCTCGCAGTTGTTAGAGTCTAACGCTCGCAGTTGTCAGAGTCTAACGAGAGAAGCCAGGAATAAGCAAGTGGTTGATCTTGCAACTGAGTCGAATGTATTCTTACCCACCAACGACGGGGCATAGCAGTTCGAAATGGAGAATAGTGACCGTAGCTCCGAACGCACGCAAGCTCTCGCGATGTCACGCGAATACCTGTTTTCCTGTGCGATACACGTCGCTACGGAGCTGGATGTGAAGGCGCCGACATGACGGAGCGTCCCGCATTGCGACCATGGACCGACAACGACCTTCGCGTACTGAGCGACGAAGTGGGCGTGTCGATCGGTGCGCCTTCCGACCGCGAGGCGGCCGAGAGGGATTTCGGTCAATTAGCCAGGCGTCCGACCCTGGCTCTACTCGTGCCTCGCAGCGTCGAGCAGGTCGAGAGAATCGTTGCGTTCGCGAATACTCGTGGCCTTGCGCTCACGCCCCGCGGCCGCGGAATGAGCCAGGGTGGACAATCCCTCCCCGCCGCCGGCGTCTCCTTGGATCTCTCTCAGCTGGTCGAGATCGGTCCGTTGGACGTCGATGCGCGGACGCTCCGATGCAGCGCCGGCACCACGTGGCGTAACGTCGTTACCACCGCGGCTCCCAAAGGTCTCCTACCAAAGGTGGCGCCGCTGAATCTCGATCTCTCCGTGGGCGGCCTGCTTTCGGTGGCGGGTGTCGGCGCCACCAGCCATACGTATGGCGCTGCGGTCGCATGCGTCGCCGAGCTCGAGATCGTCACCGGTGCAGGTGCACGCCTCACCTGCAGTCCGTCCCACAATGCCTCGGTGTACCGCACCACGCTCGGAGGTATGGGAAGGGCTGGGCTCATCGTGGGCGCCCACGTCGAGTTGCGCCCCTTCAGGCCGCAGGTTCGAACGTTCTATCTCCTCTTCGATAGCATTCGAGCGTGTCTCGCGGCTCAGCGCACCCTCATCGAGTCGAGCCGAGCGGACTATCTCGAGGCGTTCTGTACGCCTTGTGTTCAGGGAATGCGCGAGGGACCGCGAGGCCGCGCCCCCTTCGCACAATGGTTCTATAGCCTTCATGTGACCGTGGAGTACGAGCCGGGCGCAATTCCCGCGAAGGACGACATCCTCTCCGGGCTCGAAACCTTTCGGCTCGTTCATGTTGAGGATGGTGACACAATAGCTTTCGCGTCGCGTTATGACGCGCGCTTCTCGGCGATGCGCAAGTCCGGCGCTTGGACGCAACCACATCCGTGGGTCGAAGCGCTACTCCCAGGCGGAAACACCGAGGAAATCTTGCGCGACATCCTCGAGCTCTATCCGGTTTCGCTGGGAGATGGCCCGCGACTCTTCTTCGTCGACCGACGGTCTTCGCCGCCCTTCCTGCGCATGCCAGACGATCCGGTGATCGCGTGCTGCGCCCTTTTGCCGGTCGCGATTCCCCCGCACATTCTCTCTGACACGCTCGACGCCTTCCGGGCAATCCACGCTCGGATCCTCCGGCATGGCGGCAAACGAATACTGTCAGGCTGGATCACGATGATGGACGATGCCGCCTTGCGAGATCATTACGGTGACCAATGGCCCGACTGGGTGGCGGCCAAGCGCGTCATGGACCCAGCCGGAATTCTCGAT
>DATEMX010000133.1:0-5343 GCA_035275365.1 Polyangiaceae bacterium
ACCGTCGGCCTGCGCATCACTCGTGGTGTCGGCCGTGGCGTCGCTGGAATCGGTCGGAGCGTCGCTCGGCGCATCGGCCGTGGCGTCGCTGGAATCGGTCGGGGCGTCGCTCGGCGCATCGGTCGGGGCGTCGTTGCCGGCGTCTTTCGGTTGACCGGCCGAGCCGCCCTGGCCGCCGGATCCGCCCTGACCCGCTCCGCCCGCCCCCGCCGTGCCCGCGCTTCCCGCGCCACCACCGCTCGTCATCGAGCCTCCGTTGCCGCCCGTGTTTTTCGCCCCACCGCTCGATGATCCCGTCGTGCCGGCGCCGCCCCCGCTGTTGGTCCCGGCGCTCGTACCGCCGTTGCCCGCGCTGCCAGCCTGTACAGGATCGTCGTCGCCTCCGCACGCAGCGAGGGTGCCAAGCGAACACAAAACGAGAAACGTCGAAAAAGCTTTCATCATCGAGCTCCTGAGAGGCTTGGGTGAGCGGTACGATCGGATCAGCGTTGGGTCATTGGTTCCCGATGGCGCAAGGTGCGAGCATATTCGTGTGCGCCGTGATGCAGCCCGAGGCGGCGCGATGCCCAACGCGGGGGCCCCAGACGCGACGGGTTTGGTGACGCGACGCTGAACCGACACTGAATTACGTCGGCCAAGCGCCGGTGCTGGCGAGCTCGGGCGCTTCTTCGGGCGTCGTCCACGCTAGCAACGGGTTTGCCCGCGAAAAGCCCGCCCCGCAAAGGATCCTCGACGGACGGCAGGGCCGAGATGACGAGCGTGCGATCGTCGGGCGAGCTCACGAATCCGGGCCGGCCCACGAGCATCGACGCCCAAACGCGAGCGCCCTCGTCGATCGCGCTCACGACGATGAGCGGCTGCTCCATAAAAAAAACGGTGTTGATCGGGCATTTCCTCGCGCAGCATTCGGCGCCCGGCGTTCTTCTCCCGAACGCCGAGCCGCTCTTGGATGGCGCGCTCGCCCTCGTGAAAGGGCGACGTGTCCCGCCGCCACCCCGGAGGCGGAGGCAACGGCTTACGCGAGCGCCTCCAACCGCGCGCGCTTCATGGTTACGAACCCCGGGATGGCTTCGACCCGCGACAACCAGGCGCGGATGCGAGGATAGGTTTCGAGCGACAACTCGCCTTCATCGGCGTGCGCCGTATACGCATAGATCGCGAGATCGGCGATCGTCGCCGTCGGGCCGGCCAGAAACGGCGTGTCGGCCAATTGAGCCTCGATGACGGCGAACAAGCGATGGGCGATTTCGTGGAGCGGCGCCAGATCGGCGGCTCGCCGAAAGAGCTTGACGGCGCGCGCGGCGACGGGCCCCGCCGCGAGTTGGCCCGCGGCGACGGAGAGCCATCGTTGCACGCGCGCGGCGTGCACCGGATCGCGCGGAAGCCACGCGCCCGCCGCATCGTAGCGGCTGGCCAAGTAGACGAGGATGGCGTTGCTGTCGCTCAAGATCACGTCGCCGTCTTCGAGCACGGGGACCTGGCCGAAGGCGTTCTTGGCGAGAAATTCAGGCGTCTTGTGCGCGGCGGCGGCGAAATCGACCTCGACGAGCTCGTAGGGCAGCCCCAGGATCGAAAGCAGGGCCTCGACGCGGTGGCAGTGACCGGAGATGTCCAAACGGTGGAGCTGGATGGGCGCTTGGGGGCGGGCGGTGAGCGACATGCGACTAACGTACGCCCGAAGCGCTCGCTTCGGAAGATTGGTAGTTGACAAATCACCATTGCAGAAAGTGAAATAGTCGAATCGACAAGCTGGAGGCGATGCGCGTGTTCGTGGCGGTTGCAGAAGAGGGCGGCTTTGCGTCGGCCGGCTGCGATCCGCGCTCAAGCAGCCGTCGTGAGGTTCGTGCTAAGTCCGGAAGGCCGGTCGGGTATCACCCGTTTCGAGGAGTCTACGATGCGAAGCCAATCGATCACTTTGGCGCTGGTCATAATCGCCTTGGCGTGTGGCTCCGCGAGCGAGACAGGGCAAGTGGGTAACGGTGGGCTGGGCGACGCCGCAAGCGGAGGTACCAGCGCGGGCACGAGCACGACGAGCGGAGGCGGCGGCCTGGGCGGAGCCAGCGGCAGCGGGGGTAGCGCGATTGGCGGTGGCGCGGGGACGCGCGGCGGTTCCGCAGGCGCGAGTGGAGCCGGCGGCGCGAGTGGAGCCGGCACCACCGACGGCGGCGGCGCTGGATCAGGCGTGTCTTGCGACCTGCACAAAGTGTTCTGCAAGTCGCTCCCGCCGCAATGCACGGCTGGCAAGGTTCCCTCGGTGGAGGGCACCTGCTACGGCCCGTGTGTCTCCATCGAAGCGTGCGTCTGCGCCGTCGCCGCCGATTGCCCCAACCCCGAAACCTACACGTGCCATCTCAGCGCCAAGCACTGCGGGCCCTATGTGAAGTAGCAAGACGTCGACCTCCTGGGTGTCGAATTCGTCGGCCACCTCGAAGGCGCTGGCGGTTAGTTCACCGATCGGTTAACATTCTCCTGGTGCTGCGCGAGAAGAAACGAGCTCCTATTTTTCTGCTTCCGGGCAGAGGTCGTGCCTACGCGATGGGCCCCGTGCACGCCGTCTTCAAGGCGGACAGCGACGAGACGCGCGGGCGGTACTCGATCTCCGAGTGGTGGCTCGAGCCCTACACGCGCGGCCCCGGCGCGCACTCGCACGAGGAAGACGACGTCTTCTTCGTGATCGAGGGGACGATGAGCTTCTTCGTGGGCGACGCGTGGGCGGACGCGCCGAAGGGCACGCTGGTGATCGCACCAGGAGGCACGGCGCACGACTTCGAAAACCGCACCGCAAAGCGGGCGGGCGCGCTCAACCTCTCGGTGCCCGGCGACTTCGAGCCGCACATGGAGGGGATCGCCGAGTGGTTCCGCGCGCGCTCCTCCGCCGCGTCCCGCACGGCGAACGCGCCTCGCGCCCCATTGGTCGGTCGAGGCAGCCGACCTGCTCGAAGGAAGGGGCGCGGTTAGAAGCATCGACCATCCTCGTCAGGTCCGCTGCGTATGCCGCGTAGCTCTTTGAGCTTCATGGCTCTCGCTTACCAGTGGGTCGCCGACTCGCTGCCCGGCGGCAAGGACTGACTGGCACGTCGGGGTTACTCCGAGGCCGGCCGCGCGCCGAATATCTTCTGCTTCAGCGGCGGAACGCCGTCGACGACACGCAACACGGTCTTGAACATCGCTCGGCCGAAGCCGTCGTCCGACACGGCAAGCTCGCCGATCTTGCGGGAAAGCCGGACGGCATCGAAGCTGTACCGGAGCATCGCCTTTTCGTACGCTTCGATCGCGGCGAGCAGCCCGTTCTCGCCGCGGTTCGCCTCGACCAACCGACGGTGGAGGAGCGCCGCGTCGCGAAACGCCGTGTTCCCGCCGAGACCTTGGAACGGCGTCATCGCGTGGATCGCGTCGCCCAGCGGGACCACCCGGGTCGTCTTCCAAGGCTGGACCGGCTCCGACGACTGAACGCGAATGGCCGCCACCGTTCGGGGATCGGAGTCCGCGACGAGGCGGACGAGGTCTGGGTGCCAGCTGTCGATCAGGGTGAGCACCGTCGTCTGGAGCAGTGCGCCGTCGACGTCCCGCAGGTCCGCGTCCAACTCGTACTTGGAGCGTTTCGCGATGAAGGCCCAGAAGACGTGGTCCTGGAGATCGTCGACGTGAAGGCCGAGGTCGAGCCCTCCGCCGCCCTTCTCGAACCGGCGTCGCTCGGGTTTCTGTACGTATTGCGCGATGAACATCCCGCACCCGCTGGGAGGCAAGACGCTGTTCAGCCTCGTCGCGAAGGCTTCGGGGAGCCACCTGCGCGAGAGCGCGTCGAGAGGGAGCTTACCTCCCACCGCGGCGATGCCGGTGTCGACGACGGTGGCGTGCGGCAGGTATTGCTGGCGTACGCGCGAACCGACGCCGTCCGCGCCGACGAGGACATCGCCCCCGGCCGACGTCCCGTCGCCGAAATATGCGGTCACCGACTCCTGGGTGGCCTCGTAGCGGCGTAGCTCCTTGCCGAAATGAACGACGTCGCCGAGGCCTCCCAGAAGTACCTGGCGAAGCGCCACCCGGCTCACCGGGTGCTCACTCGTGACGGGATCGAACGGAGCGCCGGCAGCCTTGTGCTCGATCCTCCGTTGTTCGATGAACAGGAGTTCACGCATTTGGTCGGTCAAAAAGCCGAAGCCAGCGCACGGCTGCCCTGCGGTTGCGACGAAGGCGTCCCACAGCGCCGGGGAGAGGCAGGTATGGAGGGCGCGGCTGCCGGTCTGGTCGATGTGGATCCGGTAACCCTGTGCGGTGGCGGGGCTCGCTTCCCGCTCGTAGACGGCGACGCTGACGCCGTCTTTGCGAAGCCCCTGGGCGAGACAGAGGCCGCCGAGGCCGCCGCCGACGATGAGCACGTGGAGCCCCATGTCAGTAGCTCATCTTCAGACGAAGGTCGGTGGGCGCCCCCGAAAACGAGAAACTGGCGTCGTCGAAGCTCGGCGGCCCCAAGAACCCCTTGGCGTGGTTCGAAGCGACGGTTCCCTCCGTCGGGATACCGAAAAGCCCGGTGTCGAGCTTGCCGTTGCTGTTTTCGTCGTGGAAACACGCTACGGCGTACCTTCCACTGGGAATCGGATCGAAGGAGCAGATCGACCCCGAGCTCGCGATAGGGCACCATTGGCGTTGCAGCGCGGCGCTGGGATCCTTCGGAAAGCCGTTCGCGGCGTTGAAGAGGAGGCATCCGACCTGGCCGCTGTTGTTTTTCAAGCTGAGCCGCATCGTCAGGACGGCGGTGGCCGGCCTGTCGGCGCTGGCAGAGGGGGCAACGAGGCCGAGAGCCGCTACGAAGAGCGCGCCGGCGAGGTAACCGATCGAACGTGGTGAAGCGCGTGTCATAGGGAACACTCCTTTCCGCCGGGGCGCCGGCCGAACGTCGGCCGCGCCGCCCTTGCGGTTCCTTCTCGCAGTGTCGTCTTCGTGTCAATCATATGATTCAATCAAATGATTGAATCAACTTAGGACATGCGGTCGTTTCTGTCAAGGCGCTGCCCGAGCTTGTTGCCCGGGTGGTGGTCGACGTACCCTCCGTGCCATGGCCCGCAAGAAAGAGAAGCCGTCCGAGATCGTCGGCGATCGCCGACGCCACGACCTCTTGGCGGCCGCTTACGAGCTCATCGCGCAAAACGGGCTCGAGGGCCTGCGGACCCGCGACATCACGGCCCGGGCGGGGGTCAACATCTCGACGCTGCACTACTACTTCGGCACGAAGGAGGCGCTGCTCGAAGGCGTGGTGCTATTCGTCGCGCAGAAGTTTGCCGACGGGGGCGATCTGGCACAGGCGCCGCCCGATTCGACGTTGCGGCAGCACCTCGAGAGGGC
>DATEMX010000134.1:0-7854 GCA_035275365.1 Polyangiaceae bacterium
CGGTCGACATCGTGGGCGTCAACCCCGACATGCCGGGCGTCGGCCCTTCCGAGAGCTGGGACGACCTCAAGGCGAGGCTTCGTGTCCATCGGTTCTACGTTCACACCGCGGACCCGACGCTCGAAGACGGCTACAACATGGCCATGTTCGAGGCGATGGCTGCGGGGCTGCCCGTGCTCGGCAACCGCCACCCCACTTCGCCCGTCGAGCACGGCGTGACAGGCTTCTTGTCGGACGACCCAGCCGAGCTCAGGCGATACGCCGAAGCGCTCCTCGTCGATCGCGAGCTCGCGGGCCGCATGGGCGCCCGGGCACGCGAGAGTCTACGCGGGCGGTTTTCCATCGACGTCTTCGTCGGCGGCTTTCGTCGTTCCATCGAAGCTGCCGAAGGCAAATGGAAAAGAGCCGCACAAAAGCACAGGTGACACGCGGCGCTCCCTTTGACTCGCCCGAGCACGATGGTAAGTAGCGCGCATGCCCTGGCGAACGCATGCGACGATGGCGCTGGCTCTCATGGTGTTCGGCGGGTGCGTGAGTCAGGCCAAATACGACAAGGCGTTGCAAGAAACGGCCGATGCGCGCAAGGCGCTCGCAGAGACCACCGGGCGAGCGACCGACGCCGAGCGACAGATCGCCGACCTCAAGGCCAAGATCGTGGAGACCGAGGCGAAGCTGCAGGGCGGCGCGCAGGAGACTTCGACCCTGAAACTCGGGCTCCACGAGGCCGAGGCGCACCTCGACGAGCAAACGGCCATCAGCCAGCAGCTTCGCGCCGAGCTCGCGCGCCTCGGCAAGAACGTCGACCAGCTGCTTTCGGACAAGGGCACGCTCGCCAAATCGCTCGACGACGCGAAGAAGCGCCTCGAAGAACTGCGCAGGGCGCAAGCCGCCGCCGAAGCGCGCGCGGCGCTCTTTCGCGACCTCGCCCTGAAATTCCGGCAGATGGCCGACACGGGTCAGCTCAAGGTCGAGCTCCGCAACGGGCGCATCATGATACAGCTCCCGAACGACGTGCTCTTCGATTCGGGCCACGCCGATCTGAAGCCCGCGGGGAAAACGACGCTCGCCAAAATCGCGGACGTTTTGCGGGGGCTCGCCGACCGTCAATACCAGGTCGCGGGTCACACCGACAACGTGCCGATTCGCAACGCTCCGTTTCCTTCGAACTGGTCGTTGTCGTCGGCCCGGGCGACGGCCGTCGTGCAGCTCCTCGTCGAGAAGGGCGTGAAGCCCGAGGCCTTGTCGGCGGCTGGCTACGCCGAGTTCGACCCCCTGGCTCCCAACGACACCTCCGAGCACAAGGCCAAGAATCGGCGCATCGAGATCTCGCTCGTGCCCAAGATCGACGAGCTTCCGGCGATTCCCGGCAGCTAAACGACCGAGCAGCTAATCTTCGTCGTGAAAGAGCGGCGGGCGGGCCGCGACGAACTCGCGGATGCGTTCCTGCTGCTCCGGCTCGATCTGCTCGAAGCGCACGCCCATGCCGGGACTCGTGTCGCTCGTGTCCGAGTACTCGCGAATCCATCGGACCGTGCCGACGGCTCTGATCGGCTCGGCCAGGTTGGGCAGTTTGAGCGACACCTCGATGCTGGTCCCCAGCGGGCGAACCAGGTGTGTCGCGATGAAGAGGCCACCCTCGGAGAGGTTCTCCGTGAGGCCTTGGTAAAAATTGGTCTCGCTCTCGAGCGTGACCTCGAGCTCCACGTCGTGTCGCGCATGGGCGCGCCTTGCCTCCATGACGGCGACGGGGCCCGATTCACCTGGCTCGCGGGACTGCGTAAGGGGGCTCGTGGTCTTGATCGCGTGCATTGCTCGATTATCTCTGCGGCTTGTACAGCGCTGAAAGGTTTTGAAGGACGCCGCGCCCATCGCGAAGTCCCACCGATATCTTTGCTCCCAGATGCGGCACGGCGAAGGGTCCTACGACCTGCGTAACACCGCCGAGCTGCCCACCCGCAACGCTCACGTGCTGAGGGTCTTTGGGGCAATTGGCCGAGCGACACGCGGTCACGCGGAGCGTGAGGTCCGTTTCGAGGACGCCGTCGACCCACTTGGCGTCGCTGCCGGTGATCTCGACGTCGGCGTCACCCAGGGCAAGGTCGGTGTCGGCGGCCGCCGAAACCTCGGGCGGCGAGAGAAACGCGACGAGCCCCACCGCGGTGAGCCAAGCGCCGACCTTCCGGGTGCGGTTCGAGCGCGCCTGCTTTCGCGGAGGTGTGACGCGAACGAGCAGCCTCTCCGCTCTCGCGCGGCGCGACGCCGCCAAGAGTCCGAGCCCCAGCGTGACAGCCACGAGCCCGGCCGACGACCACCCCGCCGGGCTTCGCGGAGCCAAGGTGGCGCCGCCGCAGCCGGCCTTGGCCGGCTGCGATTCTTTGGAGCCTTCGGCGTAGAGCGCGGTGATGACGCTAGCGTCGCCCGCCTTGACGACACGCTTGTGGATCTCACCCGCTTTCGTCTTGGCGTACATCGTGGCCTTGCTGTCGTCGTAGTCTTCTCCGAGACCCAAGAAGTGTCCGAACTCGTGGGTGACGACGCTCTGCAGATCGTAGCTCTTGTTCTTGCTCGCCGACGCAGAGACAGCGCTTCCTTCCATGGAGACGCCTTCGGTGTCGTCGCTACCCGATTCGTCTTGCGCGAACTTGGTGAACGAACGGCTGCCGCCGTTGACGAGCAGATCTGCGTCGACGATGGCGCCCGTGCGATCGTCGAAGGTGAGCACGGTGATGGCCAGCGCGCCTTTCGCCTTGGCCCAACCGCTCGGCGCATAGACGACGACATTTTCGTTGGGGCCTGACGGATCGTAGCCGACCTTCTTGTTCGTTCCTCGGGACGTCGAGAACGACGGCAGATCGGCGCCGGTCGCGCGCCACGCGTCGACGACGGCGCCGAAGAGCTCGGTGCCCGCCAGCTCGGTGAACGACTCGTCGACGACGACATCCACCGCGTCCTTCTGCCAGTGCACGTGCCCGCCGTCGGAGGCAGCCTTGAGCGACGGCGTGCCCGTCGCGCGGACGTGCGCCTCGCTCTTGGTGAACCAGCCGCGTGAAGACCCTCCGACAGCCACCGCGCCCACGACGAAAGACGCCAGGCAAAACCCCGCGAGGCGCGCGAGCTCGGGGCGCCCGGGAAAGCGGCGACCTCGCGCGCGCCCTTGCGATGTCGGTGCCGCGCTCACCCGGATCGGCTCCCCTTCGGGGGGCATCGTGATGACGGGTGATTCGAAGCGCGCCGGCTTCATGGTCGTGGCGATCGGGGGCAGGCTACCCGCCAGCGAAACACGCGGGCGGTCGGAGAGGCGCTCTTGGATGACGATGGGCGCCTCGCCCGACCGGGGTACGATGTCGGGCAGAGGCTTGGACGATGGCGAGAAAGGAGACCGCATTCCCCAGCCTGAACGGCTGAACTGGCGGATTCTTAACTGACAGACGCGCGCGACGACCGCTGCTCTGCGACGCTGTTTGTGGCGCCCTTCGCGTTGGGCTAGCCTCCATTCGGTGAGGGCTCTCAACGTGGCTTCCGAGCTGCTCGCGACATCCTTGCGCGGCGCTCGCGTGCTCATCGTGGACGACGACCGCCTCCAGTGCGCACACCTGGCAGGCATCATGAGGGAGTGGGAAGCCGAGCCGGTGATCGCGCAGAACTTCACCGACGCCCTCACGCAACACCGCGACGCCAAACCCGACGTCGTCCTGCTCGACGTGATGATGCCCCACGTCGACGGATACAAGCTCGCCCAAATGTTCAAGCGGGCGGCGCCGTTCGTTCCCGTCATTCTCCTCACGGCGCTCGACGATCTCGATTCCAAGAGGCGCGGGCTCTCCGCCGGCGCCGACGAGTTCTTGAGCAAGCCGGTCAACACGCTCGAGCTGCAAATCCGTATGTCGTCGATGATCCGCATCAAGCGCTTGGCCGAGGATCTCGACCGCGCCAACCAGAGCCTCGCCGCGCTGGCGACGATCGACGGCCTCACGCAACTGGCCAACCGCCGCGCGGTCGAAGACCGACTCCAGCTCGAGTTCAAGCGAAGCATGCGCTATAAGCACCCGTTCACCTGCCTCTTGGTCGACATCGATCATTTCAAGGCCGTCAACGACGGCTACGGTCACCTCGTCGGCGACAAGGTTCTCGTCGAAGTAGCGAAAGCTATTCAGCAGTCGGTGCGAACGACCGATCTCGCGGGCCGCTACGGCGGCGAAGAATTCATCGTCCTCGCGCCCGAAACGCCCATCGCTTCGGGGCTGCTCGTCGGCGAAAGGATTCGGCAAGCCATCGCGCGCCAAACCAAAGAATCGGGCGGCGCCGGCATGCCTGCCGTCACCGCTTCCGTCGGCATCGCTTCCATGGAGCTCCAGCCCAAATCGGAGAGCCATCTGGTGGAGAAAGCGGACCAGGCCCTCTACCGGGCCAAGCACGAGGGCCGCAATCGCGTCATTCTCGCGTCGTGACGCGATGGGATTTGACAAGGCCCCCCAGACACGCAAATTAGGTCTCCTGCGGGAGGGAATTGAAGAAGCCGCTGCGCGTTCTGCTCGTCGAAGACTCCGAGGATGACGCCGTGCTCTTGCAGCGCGAACTCGACCGCGGCGGCTTCGACGTAACCATCGAGCGCGTCCAAACCGCCGAGGCGATGAACGCCGCCCTCGACAAGTCGACCTGGGACGTCGTTTTGTCGGATTTCGTCATGCCCAGGTTCACGGGACCCGAGGCCTTCAAGGTCCTCGAGGCCCGAGGCATCGACGTTCCCTTCATCATCGTCTCCGGTACGGTGGGCGAAGATGCCGCGGTGATGGCCATGCGCGTGGGCGCCAACGACTACTTCTTGAAGGGCAATCTCACGCGTCTGGTGCCCGCCATCGAGCGCGAGGTGCGCGAAAGCCTCGGCCGGCAAGCTCGCCGCCGCGCCGAAGAAGCTCTGCGGCATTCGGAAGAGAGATACCGCGCGCTCTTCGAGGGTTCTCCCCTTCCCAAATGGATCTTCGACCGCGAGACGCTCGAATTTCTCACCGTGAACCAAGCCGCCTACGAGCACTATGGGTATTGCCGAGACGAATTCGCCGCGCTCACGCTGGCCGACATCCATCACCCGGAGGAGCTTCCGGCGTTCCTCGCAAGCCTCGACGAGCCCCAGAAAGAGACCGACCTCGTCACTTGGCGGCACCAGAAGAAGGACGGTTCGACGATCACCGTCGAGCTGAAAACACACCCCTTCGAGATGAATCAAAAGCGCGGGGAGCTCGTCATCGTCAACGACATCACACGGCGCAAGAGAGCCGAAGACGGCCTGCGCAGGATGCAGGAGCAGCTACGCCAAGCACAGAAGCTCGACGCCATCGGCAGCCTGGCGGGGGGCGTGGCGCACGACTTCAACAACATCCTCTCGGTCATCTTGAGCTACACCTCGCTCATTCTCGAAGGCCTCAAGCCAGGCGATCCCCTTTCGACCGACCTCGAAGAGGTGAAACGAGCGGGCGAGCGCGGCGCGGAGCTCACCCGACAACTCCTCGCCTTCAGCCGCCAGCAGATCCTCCAACCCAGGATCGTGGATCTCAATCAGGTGGTCCTCGGGATGGAGAGGATGCTGCGCCGCGTGCTCGGCGAAGACGTCGAGCTATCGATCTTGCCGATGCATCGGCTCGGCAAGGTGCGCGCCGATCCAGGTCGCATCGAGCAAATCGTCATGAACTTGGTGGTGAACGCGCGCGACTCGATGCCCAAGGGGGGCAAGGTGAGCATCGAGACCAACAACGCGGTGCTCGACGAGGCGTACGTCGCCGAGCACCACGGCGTCGCGGCGGGGCGCTACGTGATGTTGGCGGTTACCGACACCGGCAGCGGAATGGACATGGCCACGCGCGATCGCGTGTTCGAGCCGTTTTTCACGACGAAAGAGAAAGGAAGCGGCACCGGACTCGGGCTCTCGACCGTCTTCGGAATCGTCAAGCAGAGCGACGGCCACATTTGGGTCTACAGCGAACCCGGCAAGGGCACGACGTTCAAGATTTATTTCCCGGAGGCCGACGGCGCGCAGGCGATCTCGCCGTCGTCGCCGCCCGCACCCGCCACCATCTACGGCACCGAGACGATCTTGCTCGTCGAAGACGAAGAGCAGGTGCGCGGCATCATGAAGACCATTCTTCGGCGCCTCGGCTACAACGTGATCGAAGCGCAAAACGGTGGCGAAGCATTTCTCATCTGCGAAAAGTACACGGCGAAGATTCATCTGCTGGTGACCGACGTCATCATGCCGCGGATGAGCGGTCGCGAGCTCGCGGACCGGCTCGCCCCGTTGCGGCCCGAGATGAAGGTGCTCTACGTGTCGGGTTACACCCAGACGTCGGTCGTCCACCATGGCGTCCTCGACTCCGGCGTTGCCTTTGCCCAGAAGCCCATCACGCCCGACGGGCTCGGGCGGAGAGTGCGCGAAGTGCTCGACGCGCCCAAGCACCCTTGACGACCTACAAGTAGTCCGAACGAGAGCTCGCGATTCGCGAACGTATCTGCCCGGAAACAGGCGGTCCTTGGTCGCTTTCGGGCAAATTGCCTCACCGGTCTTGCCCTCAATGGGCAACGTTTCTCGAGCGATATCGTTTTGACCCATCGCGCCGCGAGAGAAAATGCGCTGGGCGCTCAATTTGCAATTGAAGGATCTCTCGCGAGGCTCGATCCTGGCACTACCGCCGCAGACTGAGTGGAGGTGAGAATCCTTGGCTGGTAGCAGAGCAGCCTTCCCGAAGGCCGTAGCGCCCGAACCGGTGCGTGTACTCGTCGTCGAAGACGAGGCGCCTCTGCGGCGCGCCTTCGTCCGCGTCTTGGAGCGGGCCGGCTTCCAGGTCGAGGCGGCGTCCGACGGACTCGCCGCTCGCACATTGATCGCCGCCAAGGATTTTCATGTCGTGCTGAGCGACGTCTCCATGCCGGGCATGGATGGCGTGTCGCTCTTGCGATCGCTGCGCCAAGGAAAGCTCGAGTTGCCGGTCATTCTGATGAGCGGTCTCCCCGAGGTCGACGCCGTCGCCGACGCCGTTCAATACGGAGCTTGCCAATTTCTCATGAAGCCGGTGGAGCTCGGCCAGCTCCAAGAGGTCGTCCGCGGCGCCGCCGAGCGGTGGCGAGAGACGTTGCGAAAGAGGCACGCACCCGAGCCCTTCGAGAGCGGCAAATTTCCGAAGGGCGATCGCGCCGCGCTCGAGATGACCTTCAGCCTCGCCATCGATGGGCTTTGGATGGCCTATCAGCCGATCGTCGACGCGAAAGCCCGGACGCTGTTCGGCTACGAAGCATTCCTGCGGACCACCGAGGCTTCCTTTCCCGATCCAGGGTCGTTGCTCGACGCCGCCGAGCTCTTGGCCAAGCTCGACGACATCGGGCAAGCCGTGCGGTCGGGCACCGCGGGGTCGATTCTCGACACCGAGCCGGGCAGCGTGGTCTTCCTCAACCTCCACACGCTCGACCTACGGGACCCTTCGCTCACGGCCGACACGGCGCCCCTCAGCAAATTCGCTTCGAGGGTGGTGCTGGAGATCACGGAGCGCGCGCCGCTCGCGCAGGTCGACGGCTTCTTGCCGCGCATCGCCGAGCTCCGCGCGATGGGCTTTCGCATCGCCATCGACGACCTCGGCGCCGGCTATGCCGGCTTGACGAGCTTCGCTGCCCTCGAGCCCGACTTCGTGAAGCTCGACATGTCGCTCATTCGCGACGTCCACCGCAGCGCCACCCAAGAGAAGCTCGTTCGGGCGATGACCTCGCGCTGCCGCGATCTCGGCATGCTCGTCGTCGCCGAGGGCGTCGAGACGCCCGAAGAGCGCGATCTCCTCGTCGACGCGGGCTGCGATCTTTTGCAAGGCTACCTCT
>DATEMX010000135.1:0-3618 GCA_035275365.1 Polyangiaceae bacterium
CGATCGAAACGATGCACTAGCAAATTCGCGGAGCGAATTTGGGTCTGGGCGAAGCCCAGCGAAAAGCCAATCTAGTGCCGCGATGCGCGGCGACGCCGCGCGTGCGAAGCACCCATCATCTCGATGGAATCGCGGCACTAGGCACCAGGTCAAAATGCGGAACCGATCTGCAGCGCGATAGTGTTTTGCCGGGTAACGCTTTGTAGCGCTGCGGCCTCGGCATCGGTGTTGGCGCTCGAAGGATCGATCAAATCGGTGATGAACTGGCCGCCTATGGTGATCATCTCATACCGATAGGAAAGACCGGCGACGATACGGTGACGCGTGATGCGTGTGCGCTGGAACACCTTCGTGTTGTTGAGGTCGTCGGGTGAGCCGTTGCGGTTGGTGCCGTCGCCGCAAACGGGTTGACCCGTGTAGCCGCCCGCCGGGGGTTTGCCCATCTCGTCGTAGCCGCCGGGGACCTTCTGCCCTTGGTAGTTGCAGTAGCCGAGGGCGTCGGTGTTCGGCGTGGAATCGATGAGGCCCGAGTCGCCGAAGATTCGAATGAATTGGTATCCGATGTACGGCGTGAAGATCGAAGAATCGGCGATGGGGATCGGCTTCGAGATCATTGCGTCGCCGCTGGCGACCGTGAGTTGAAATTGAGGCGTACCGGTGATCGTTCGCACGCCGGCGCCGATGGAGAGGTCGGGCAAGATGCCGAGAAGCCCGGTGCGAAAGCCCTCGAGGAGGCTCCAGCGCACGTCGGCGCCGCCGGACATGATCGAGGTGCGCGCCATGTAACCGAGGTTCACGCCGAGCTCGAAACCGAAGGGCAGACCCTTGCGGAGGTTCAGGTTGTAGACCTGCAGCCAACTGTCGGGGCTGTTGTTCTTCACCGAGTTTTGGCCGGTGACCGGATCTTTGGGGCCTTGCGTGCCCTTTTGCCAATACTCGGCGTCGCTGTCGATGCTCGTATAGGCCGCCTGAATACCGACTTGAAAACCGCCGTATCCCGTCGTGCGAGCCGGGTAGAAGGCCATCGGCGCGAAGGCGAAGCCGTACTGATTGATGAGGCGCGTGAAGGCGCCGTTGTCGGGCGAGCAGGGAGCCGCACCGGTCACGTATTTACCGGGGTCGCCCGGGTTGTTGCAAGGGCCGCTCGTGGCCCCGGCGGCATGCACGAGCCGCTCGAGCGCGGGATCCATGGATTCGGCGCGCGCGCCTTCGGACGCGAGCAAGATCGACGACGCCGATGCGAGCGCGACCAACGTTACCGCCATGCCGCTCCCACGAAAGGGCGGCGCGAAAGTCGGACGCGGAGTGACCTGGCCGAGTCTCATCATGAGTCTCCGAACCCGCGAGGCTACTTTCCCGCTACGAACTCCGTCAAGCGGCGTGACCAGCCATTTCGCGCCGCAAGGTCGGCTTTTGCCGCGCCGCCCGCTATTCTGGCGGGAAAATGGCCAGAAACCAGGCAGAACGCCTCCGTGCGAACCCAGTGACTCCTCCCCTTCATGTCGTTCTGGTGGAGCCTGAAATTCCGCCCAACACAGGTAACATCGCCCGGCTCTGCGCCGCCACCGCCTCGACGTTGCACCTCGTTGGCCAGCTTGGGTTTCGCATCGACGAGAAATCGGTGCGGCGGGCAGGGATCGACTATTGGCACCTCGTCAAGGTCGAGCAACACGTCGATTTGGCGCATTTCCGGCACGCAGTGCCGGACGCGCGGTGGATTCTCTTCAGCGCTTCTGCGAAGCAGAGCTACATCGACGCGGCGTTTCGACCGGGCGACGCGCTTATTTTCGGGCGCGAGAGCGTGGGCTTGCCCGACGATCTCTTGGCTCTGCACAGCTCATCCGTTTACGCCATTCCTACGCTCGGGGCCGTTCGGTCGCTGAACCTCGCCAATGCTGCGTCGATCGTCGTCTACGAAGCGCTGCGGCAAGCGGGCGCGCTCGCCAACCCGTTCATGGGTTAGCTCGCTAAACTAAACTAGCGGCGCACCAAGATGCGGCCCTTGGCGCCCGTGAAATCGCCGGAAATCGTGAGCGTCTCGCCCGACTTTACGTGGACGTTTTGCCCGACCGATTCTCCGAGGGGCGCGCAGTCGAGGCTCACGAAGTGATTGCCCGGCGAGATGGCCAGGTCCGAAATGGGTGACGAGCCCCTCTCGCGGCCGTCGATGCGTACGCTCGAGCGGGGGTTGGCCAAGATCTTGAGATGGCCAGGTGCGTCGCCAACGGCAGCTCCTGCCTCGGCACGCGGCGCCTCGCCGGTGCTCGCTGCGCTGGCGCCGGGCGGCGCGATGGCGGCGTCGATCGCGGTCTTCGCTTCGGCCTCGCCCGCGACCGCTACGCTCGCCTCGAGCCCGCTCGTCGCCGTGGGGGCCGCGCTCGCCAACTTCGGCTCTTCGGGTCGCCCCTTCCAGAACAAGGCCGCGGCGGCTATCAGCGCGCCGCTCCCGACCGCAGCGCCGACAATTCCCTTGCCGCCCCGATGCTTGACGCTCGCCGCTCGCTGCCGCCCCGTCGACCAGCTGCCCTGATCGTCCGTCATCTTGCGCGTGGAGAGGTCGAGCTCCGGCGGCCTTTGCGACGGCGAACCCGATGGCGGCCTTTCGCTCGGATGGCGCGCGGCGAACGTCCGCGTCACGTTGACGACCGGTGTCGCTTGGGGAGCGGTGTCGGCACCTTCCGCGCGGGGCGCTTCGCCCGCCGTTCGAAGGCGCGCGACGCGTTCCCCCACGCTTCGCGCGAGATCGCCGAGATCGCGATCGGCGATGAATCGCCTGAGTGGTCGCGAGAACTCTTCGGCGCTCTGCGGCCTTTTGCTGGGGTCGAGGCTGAGCGCGGCACCGAGCAAGTCGTCGAGGCTCGCGAGCGTGGCGTCGAACGACGCCAGCGGCAACACGGGCAGGGCGAGCGTCTTCTCGGAAGCCTCCGAGGTGCTTCGTCGAAACGGTGCCTTCGTCGACCACGTTTCGTAGAGCAATGTCGCGACGGCGAACACGTCGGTGTAAGGCCCGAGTTCGCCCCCCTCGATCTGTTCGGGCGGCATGTGTCCCGGCGAGCCGAAGATCTCTTTGGCGCCGGTGAATGCGGGCGCCGCGATGCCGAAATCGATCAGCCTCACCGCGCCCTCCTCGTCGATGATCACGTTGCGAGGGGTAACGTCGCGGTGGATGATGCGCGCCTTCCTGTGCGCGTAGTCGAGCGCGCGGCAGATCTCGATGCCTACGTAGGAGCCTTCGTCGGGCGACAGCGCTCCCGTCTTCTGAATGAGCTCGGCGAGGGTGACGCCGTCGCAGAGCTCCATCGCCAAGAAGTAAATACCTTGTTCGACGCCGAGCTCATAGACGGGGACGATGTTCGGGTGCGACAGCTCGACGGTGGTCTTCGCTTCGTCGACGAACCGCCGCACGAACGCGTCGTCCGTGGCGAGCTCGGCGCGGATCTGTTTGACGACGAGCTTCTTTTCGAAGCCGCCGGCTCCCCGCAGCGTGGCCAAGAACACGCGGGCCATCCCGCCCGTCGCGATGGGGCGCTCGAGGATGTATTTGCCGAAGATCTGAGGGAACACCTCATTCGAGTGTACACAGAAGGCGGCCGGCGCGCGTTACAGGCGGCTCACCTT
>DATEMX010000136.1:0-3124 GCA_035275365.1 Polyangiaceae bacterium
GGTCGCCCGACGCGAGCACCTCGCGCGCCGTTTCGTCCAAGATCGAGGCCGCGTCGATCTTGACGTTGCCGCGGCGGTTATGCACGCCGGCAGGCCGCGAATGGGCGAGCGGCGCCACCAGCGTGACATCGGCCTCGGCGATCTGCTCGATGTGCTTGATGGCGACAGCCGCGAGTTGCTCCGCGCCTTCGGCCCGCGCCAGCTCGAGCTCGAGGCCGTAGAGGATGGCCGTGCGACGTTCGGCCGATCGCGCGCGCGCGCGCTCGAGTCGTAACCTCTCCGTGAGCCCGCTCACGGTGACGGCACCGGCAATCATGATGGCGAGCGTCACGACGTGACGCAGCTCGTCGACCCAGAACTGATAGACGGGAGGAATGAAGAGGTAGTCGAAGGCAAGGGCGCCCGCGATCGCGCTCACGAGCGAAGGGCCTAGGCCGTGTCGCGTCGCGACCACCACCGCCCCGAGTTGATGGAGCAACACGATGTCGGGGATTTCGAGATGCGACACACCCAAGTGCGAAAGCCCCGATACGCCGGCGGTGACAGCCAGCGCGAAGGCATATCCGCTCCAGTCGGGCCGACGCATTTGTTTCGTGCTCATTTCGACGCGACTGGCCGCTGCGTCACTGTGCGCATGAACCAATCCGCCTGTCATCAAATTCGCATTCAATCGAGAGAGAGCAAGTCCTTTCGTGAGCGGCAGCGGCAAAATCGAAAAAACATCGTTGAGCGAACCGAGTCGCGTCGTCGTCGACAACGCCGCGACTCGCATCAGAAACAAATCGGTGGCTACGGCGACACGACGCTCTCGCGCTGCTGAAGCGGTGGGGGCGCCTCGCTGCTCGAATCGAAGCTGCACACGGCGAGCGCGTACACGAACGACTGCACGAGCCCCCCGCGATCGACGGGCATGTCGCGCTCGTAGGCGAGGTGCGCCTCCCACCGCCCGACGTGCAAGATCACTTCCGGCGTGAAGTCGAGCTCACTCGGCCGAAATGCGTTGACTTGACGATCGGTGAACATGACGCCATCGAGGCCGAACGACAGCAGATCTTCCCAGAGCGAAAGCTCACCGCGGAGCCCGTATCGCAGGAGAGCCAGTCCCGTGTTGTCGGGCCTCGCGGCGTACGTCGGGTTGACGGCGAACACGCCGAGCGTAGCGGCTCCCGAGATGTCAGCGCCATTTTGGGTGAGCCACTGAGATTGCGAGGCCAGCGAATATAGGTAACGCGCGCGAGCGTCGACGTAGGTCTGCGTGAAGGACCCTTGGTCGACGGGACGATCGTGCTCGACCCGCGCCCCGAGCTCGAGGGCACCGGGGCCCGCCGGCCACGTCGTCGTGAGACCGACGATGACGTCGAACTCCGTGGGCGCGAAGATCGCCAGGCCCTTGCGCTGGCGATCGGTGAAGACATTGAAGTCGATCGGAATCGACAGCTTGGGCCCGATGAGATCGACATCGGCGTGGGCGGCGTACCTGAAGAGCGCGAGGCCCGTGTTGTCGGGGCGCGCCGCATACGTCGGATTGTAGAGCGAAACGCCGAATGTCCCTGATCCCGACACCTTGAAGCCAGTGGCCGACGCGTCGACCGAACCGCCGTGGGCGCTGCCCTGCTTGTCGAGGGCAGAAGCGACCGACGGGGACAGCGCTAGGAGTAGAACGAGGGGAAGGGCGCGCAGCATTCCGCGACGCGTCAGCGACGCGGCGCCCATGTTAGCCTCGGAATGACGTGCTTGTCGCCGACCGTCGGGTTCTTCGGTCGGCACCGAGGGCTCGCCGGGCCTCCTCCAGGGCGTTCGGGGTGGTCCTTTTCGGGCCTCGGAGGGACCTTCGCGATCTTTTTCAGCTCGTCGGACCGAGCGGCTTGGAGCTCGATTCGGGTAGTGCTAATTCCCGTTCTCCCAAATATTTCCCCCGACCCCAACCACAGGGTGAAGAATCGATGAGTTACATTGCAGCCTCCAATCGCTACGAATCCATGGTTTTCCGCCAGTGCGGCAAGAGCGGCCTCAAGCTGCCGGCCCTCTCGCTCGGCCTGTGGCACAACTTCGGCGATCCCACGCCGCTCGAGAAGCAGCGCACGCTCCTGCGCACGGCTTTCGACTTGGGCATCACGCACTTCGACCTCGCCAACAACTACGGCCCTCCCTTCGGAAGCGCCGAGGTCAATTTCGGCACGCTCTTTCAGCAGGACTTCAAGCCCTACCGCGACGAGCTCATCATCTCGACCAAGGCCGGTTGGGACATGTGGCCGGGCCCCTACGGTCAGGGCGGCGGCTGCCGCAAGTACGTGCTCGCGAGCCTCGACCAGAGCTTGAAGCGCATGGGGCTCGACTACGTCGACATCTTTTACTCGCATCGGTTCGACGTCGATACGCCCCTCGAGGAAACCGCGGGTGCGTTGGCAACGGCCGTTCAGCAGGGCAAGGCGCTCTACGTCGGCATCTCATCGTACTCGGCCGGCAAGACCGCCGAGATGACGGCGCTGCTCCGCGAGTGGAAGATTCCGCTGCTCATCCACCAGCCGTCCTACAGCATGTTCAACCGCTGGATCGAGAAGGACTTGCTCGGCACGCTCGGCAAAGAGGGCGTCGGCTGCATCGCGTTCAGCCCCCTCGCCCAGGGTCTTCTCACCGACAAGTACTTGAAGGGTATTCCCGACGACGCGCGCATCAACCGTCCCGGCGGCGGCACGCTGCAAAAGGACCACCTGAGCGACGAGAACCTCGCTCGCGTGCGCGCGCTCAACGAGATCGCCAAGGCTCGCGGCCAGAGCCTCGCCCAGATGGCGCTGGCCTGGGTGCTCCGCGATCCGCGGGTGACCACTTCGCTCATCGGAGCGAGTTCGCCCGCGCAGCTGAAAGAGAACACGGACGCATTGAAGAACCTCAAGTTCTCGGCCGCCGAGCTCGCCTCGATCGATCAGCACGCCAAAGAAGGCGGCCTGAACCTCTGGGAAAAGCCGAGCACCGACCAGCGCGTCTAGTACTACTGCTGCAGACTTTGGCAGGAGCAGATCACGATCGTCCAAAATGGCTGAGACCCAACGTAAAATACGGCGAGGCTGTCGGAACCACCTAGTTTCGGACAGAACGAGCCGCCACCGCTCGCCGCTCGAGCCGA
>DATEMX010000137.1:0-5139 GCA_035275365.1 Polyangiaceae bacterium
GAAGAACACGCCGTCGGCGCCGAGATCTTTCTTCGCCGTGCTCGAAAGGTTGAACCCGACCTGGACGAGCGCCGCGAGCCCGATGCCGCGCTCGACGCGCGTGATCCGGTATTTGGCATGCAGGGCGAAGAACCCGAGCGACTGCGAGTTCATCTGCCCCACGTTGTAGAGTGCGCCGGTGGGACCGATGCCGGTGGCGGGATCGCCACCCATGAGGTTCACGGGCAGCGTGAAACCCACGACGGCCATGCTGGCGATGCCATAGTTGAAGTTGAACGTGCCTTGAAAGGAGTGCTTGATGAGCGCATCGGCGCCGTGGTTCGGCTCGAGGCGCATGATGTTGTGGCCGTAGTCCATGACCAGGCCGAAGCTGAAGTCGTTGGCGCCGACGATGTCGGACCCGTTGACGCTGAAGAAGCCCTTCGAATCGACGGCGGGCCGAAAGAGGTGCGTGTCCATGCCTTCGCCGTTGGCGGGCGAGAGGCGATTCGGCTCTTCTTGCGCGAAAGCGACCGCCGGAACCATCACCGCGAACGCCACGGCGAGGAACGATATGAGGCGTTGCGTCAACGACATTTTTCCCATCGAATGCACCTGGGCCCAGCGCGGCTTTGCGCGCACGGCTCGCTGGAGTGGCGGCTTCGGCCCGACGCTACCACCCGACAAACGCGAGTGTCAACGCGGGGTTTCAAGATCTGACCCACTGCTGATAGGCTCGGCGTCGTGGCACGCACGGCGCCCTTTCCCGATCGCTTTTCGTTTGCGCTCATCTGCGCGCTTTTCGCGTCGTTGTTCGCGCGCTCGGCATCGGCGGCCGATCGACCGACGCTCGCGGGCACATGGAACGCAAGTCCGCTCATCGAGCGGTTCAACATCGGCGACTGGGGAAGCGCGTGCGGGCCGCGACCCAACGCGCGCGAATCACCGGGGGGCGCCGTCGCCATTCGCGAGGAAGCCGCCGAGCTGATCATGTCGGGCGTCGGGCGAACGTTCCGAACGAGCGAATGTTGGGAGCAACTTCCCAACGTGTCGCGCGCTTCGCATTCCGTGTCGGAGCGGGCGTGGAAGACGCGCTGCACGAGCGCGCCGAACGACGCGCGACAGACGACGCTCATCACGACGATCTCCGCCACCGACACCACGATCTCGTTCGACGAAACCGGCGAATACCAGTTCCGGATAGAAGGCCAAAATTGTACGGCGAGCGTACGGCGTACGCGCAATTTCACACTCGCCCAGCGGCAGGGGGCCCCTGTCGCCACGGTGGCCACCGGGTCCACGACGGCCCCCATCGCAACGGCGCCCGCGAAGGTCGACCCGACCCCCCCCGTCAAGAACAAGTGCCAGGAGCCAGGCGAACCGACGCGCCTCGAGGTGCGGCCTTCGCGCAAACTCATGCGGCCCGGCGAGCGTTTCACGTTTCGCTCGACGACACTCGACGCGAACGGCTGCACCGTCGACACGCGCCCCACCTGGACGCTGGTGACGACCGGCGCGAAAGTCACGGTGAGCTCAACCGGCGCCGTGACGGTCGCCGACGACGCGCTTGATGGTCCCGTCGACGTTGCGGCCGCGCTGGCAGGCAAGGCAGTTCACGTGACGGTCGAGATCGCTACGCCCGCCCGCTACGAGGCGCTCTTGTCGACGGCGTCGGTCAACGACGCCGGGGAGAACGACGAACCCGCGACCACGGTCGTGGCGACGAGCAGCCTCGGCACGAACGCCGCCGTGGCAGAGGACAACGCCAAGACGCGCAAGACGACGTTTCTCGCGATCATCGGTGCCCTCGCCATTGGCCTCGCGGGCCTCGGGTTCATCCTGCTGCGCCGCACCCCCGCGAAGGGATCGCCCGAGCCGGACCCCTCGCCCGCTTTCCAAGGCGGGCAGACCGTCGCCTACATGGGCCCGATTGGAGAAATGCCGCGCGCCGCGCAACCCGTCGTTTGCCCTTCGTGCCGCAACGAGTTCCCACCTGGAAGCACCTTTTGCCCCAACGACGGCAACCGGTTGAGCGCCGCGGCGGTCATGCCGCCCCTGGGTTCTTCCTCCTCCGCGAGCGGCGGGATTTGCCCTACCTGCGGGCGAGGGTACGATCCGGGCGTCAAGGCGTGCCCCGATCACGGCGACGATCTCGTGCCCGCCGCCGCCTACCGGGCCATCGCCCCCCGTGCCGTGGCGACCGCCCCGCGCGGGAAAATTTGCCCAAGCTGCGGTGGACGTTACGGTGGCGAAGCGACCTTCTGCGGCAAGGACGGCACGGCCCTCGTGTTGGTGAATTAAAGTAGACTAGGCTGCGCTACTGCCGCCGACTTTGGCAGGAGCAGATCACGATCATCCAAAAATGACCAAGACCTAGCGTAAAATACGGCGAGGCTGTCGAAACCACCTAGTTCAGACCGAACGAGCCGCCTCGCCGCTCTTTGCCTAGAGCACCCCAAATCTGCCTGTTCGGTCAGTCCTTGAGTTGGCGTATGCCCGCTCCGACGATCGATCTGGTAGTGAGAAATCTGCGACAGTAGTGCTAGACTTCGCGTGAAACTGTAAGCTTGCGAGCGCCTGAAAGGATAGGCGAAAATTCATGAAGGTAACGTGTCAGTCCTGTCAAGCGAAGTACACGATTGCAGACGAAAAGGTTCGCGGCAAAGTCGCGAAGATTCGCTGCAAGAAGTGCGGCACGACGATCATCGTGAACGGTACGGACGGTGCGCTCGCCGCGAGCGAGCCGCCCCCCGCGGCTTCGGTTACCGACTACACCGACCAAGGATCGAAAGACGAACAGTGGATGGTGCTCGTCGCCGACGGCGACCAGCGAACCGTCACGGCGGCGCAGGTGGCGGCTCTCTACGCGGGGGGCGAGATCAATTACGAGACCCACGCGTGGAAAGACGGAATGGCCGAGTGGTTGCCCATTTCGCAGATTGACGCGCTCCGCTCGGTGCTCGATCACGGCCAACACCCCACGATGACCCCCTTCGTCGATCAAGCGTCATCCGAACCACATGCGCCCGAACCGGTGGCCCCTGCCCTTGCTCCCGTCATGCCGGTCATGCCGGCGCCGAAGCCGGCCGAAAGAGCTGGCCAGGCCGCGCGCATCAAGGCACCCGAGCCCGCCGCCGCCCGAAGACCGGGGCGAGGGGGCGGCGCCGATCTGTTCGGTGCCTCTGCTCACGACGAGGTCATGACGAGCGCCTCGACCAATCCCACGCCACACAACGCCGACGACAAGCCGACCGGAGCGCGCAACGAAAATTCCGTGCTCTTCTCGCTCAGCGCGCTCACCGGCGGCGGGGGCCACGAAGCCACGGCGCCGAAGATCGCCGACCGAGAACCGGCGAGCAAGGCCGATCTTCGTTCGCTCATGGGCCTCGCCGACAACGGCGCTGCCGCGCCCGCCAAGTCCAAGCTCGACGACATCATGAATTTGAGCGGCGGAGGCGTGTACTCTCCCGCCTTGATGTCGCCGGCGCTCGCCCCGCCCGCCGTCGATTTCTCCGCCGTGGCCGCCGAGCCCGCGGCCGCCGCAGCTCCACAGAAAAAGAAGGGGATGCTGGTCGCCATCGGCGGTGGCGCGGTGGTGATCGTGGGAGCCGTCCTTGCCTTTGCGTTGGGCGGCAAGAGCGACGCGACCGACAAGGCGGCAACGACTGCGAGCACAACGCCCGCCGCGAGCGCGCAGGCCAACGCCATCGTGGCTCCTGTCGAACCAGCGCCCGCTCCTACGCCTACGCCAGAGCGTACCCTTGCCGCTGCGCCGGCGGCGACGCCCGAATCCGCGCCGACGGCGCTGGCCCCCGGACAGGCAGCACCCAAGCCCGAAAAGATCGCCAAAGTCAACAAACCCGACAGGCCGGCCGCCGCCGCTCCCGCAGCGGAAAAACCGGCCGCGCCCGCACCCCCCGCGGCGGAAAAACCGGCCGCGCCCGCGGCAGCCGTGTCAGGCGCCGACTTCGATCGCGCGGCCGCGCTCTCGGCGTTGAGCGCCGCGGCGACTGCGGCCCAGAGCTGCAAGAAGGCCGACGGCCCCACGGGCTCCGGTCGAATCGCGGTCACTTTCGCCAACAATGGCGCGGCAACGACGGCCGTCGTCGAGGGTCCGCCCTTTTCGGGTACGCCCGTCGGCGGATGCGTTGCCGCGCGGTTCCGGGGAGTCCACGTTCCAGCTTACGGGGGTGCCACCGTTACCGTAAGAAAGACGTTCATGATCAACTGAGCCTTCCCTGCTCCTCCGATCTCCCATCTTCAGACGGAAATAGCGGAAGCCCCTGCGAGGCACATAGTGGACAGCGATTTGGCGGAGAGCCTACAGGCTCTCAAATCGGCCTTCGAAAAGCGAAACATCACGGTGCAGTTCGGCAAGGGTGACCCAGCGGTCGTCGACACCCTCCGCAAGGCGTTTCGCGTTCCCTCCCGTTACCGCACCTTCTTGCTCGAGGCCGATCCGAGCAAGGTGGAGACGTCGACCCCCGTCGAGCGCGTGCGGCTCTTCCGTAGCGCCGAGATCGAGCGGGAGCAAATCGGCTTTGGCCTAAACGAAGACGGCACGCCCCGCGCCACCAACAAAGACGGCGAGTGGCGGAAATCGTGGGTGGTCATTGCGCAGAGCTCGCTCCTCGGCGACCCGTATTTCCTCGACGTTTCCAAGCTCGACGCCGAAGGCGACTGCGCCGTCTACACGGCAATGAATGGCGCCGGCCGATGGGAAGCTCGCCTTTGCGGCTCGACGTTCGCCCAATTCTTGCGCATCCTGGCGGCGGGCATGGAAGTAGCGCAAGGTTTCGGCGAAGCGATTATGGACGATGAAGACGAAGCAGCCTTCCGCGAGGCTTTCGGCCACAAGATCAAGACCATCGACGCAGCCGCGCTTCGCGCGGGTCATTGGACGTAACCTTAGCCCGGAAGCTCCGTGAAAACCTGTCCGTCGTGCGCGCTCGCCAATGCCGACGCGTCGGCGTTCTGCATTCGGTGCGGCTTTCCGCTCTCTGCCGTTTCGACGGATGCGCCTTCGGAAAAGCCGGGGCGTGGCGCGATGACCCTCGGCTATTTGAACCCCGGCACCATCGTCGACGGCAAGTACGAGATCCAGCGCGTCCTCGGCGAAGGCGGTATGGGCATAGTCTACCTCGCTCGCGACATTCACAC
>DATEMX010000138.1:0-6345 GCA_035275365.1 Polyangiaceae bacterium
CGCTGACCGATTGGCCTCCTTCGCGGCCGATGTCGGCCATGTGTTGCCGATCTTCGCTTACGGCTGCGCCTCCTTTTCTCCCGATCTCGGCCATGTGCTGTCGATCGCCGCTCACGGCCTCGCCTCCTTTGCGACCGATCCGCGCCATGTGACGACGATCCTGGCTGACCGCCTGGCCACCTTTCCGACCCGCTTCTCGGGCTTGCTCGGGCGTGAACTCATGTGCCCGTCCCTTGATGTGGGCTGCTTTACCCCCCTTGCTCGCAATCTGGCGTTGCCTCTCTTGATCCATCGAGGCGAAGCCGCGCCTCGGCTTTTCCGTCATGATCGCCCTCCTTTCGTGCCTTTCTCGTTGCGAGGCAAACGAGGTGCCTCTTCGTGTCGCCTGGTGCTCGCCATCCCTGCGTCAAGTGCCAATGCGGCTTCTGGAGAAACCGACGGCGATGCAGAGATGTTCCAAATTGACTTGTTTTGTAGGACAAATGAGCGTTTCGTCGCGAGCGTGCGTCCGGTACGGAGACGCGCGGGCGAGCCTTTGTGCTCGGGCTCTGCATGATCTAGAGTCCGGACCGAGATGCGGGACGGCGGACACGATCGAGCCTCGGGACGGAGAACGACGCCTGCGCTTACGTCGACTCTGCTCGCTCTGCTTTCGGTTTTTGCGTTCGCGGCGTGTCGCGACGAGTCGCCCACGACGTCCGCGGCTCCGCCTCCTCGCTTGACGGCCCAGTCTGCGCACGAAAGCGAGCGAGCGAAGGACGACCTTTGGCGCCGCGCTATCGCCGGTGATCCGGTCGACCTCGCGCGGCTTGCCGATCGCGAAGGCGCAGGCGGGTTGCTCGAGGGGCTCGAAGAAGGCGGTGCCGTCGGCCTCGCTTCGCTCGGGGCGCTTCCGTTCGCAGACGATGCCGAGCTCGCTCTTCAACGTCTCGGTGAGATCGCGCGCCAAATCGCCCCGGGCGAAAGCGGTCCGGTCGTCCGAGCGGTGCTCGAAATTGCGGCAAAACCGCGGCGCCAAGTGGAGCCGATCGATCCACCTGGGTTTCGTTCATGCACCGATGCGCTCCTCGAGTTGGCGCGGAAGACGAGCGCCGCGAGCAGCGCTCGCGCTCCCGCGATCTCAGCGCTTCGCTTGCTCGCCGAACGCGGAGGTGTCGACCTTGGAGCCATTCCGACGGATCTCGACGCGAAGTGATACGCTGAGCGGCTGATGCCGCAGAGCCTCTACGAGAACGAAGCGTTCCTTCAGCAGCTCCTCGCCAAGGCCATCAGCTCGGGTGCCAGCGACATTCATATCAAAGTCGGGCAGCCGCCCGGCGCGCGCGTGAAAGGCGACATGGTCTACTTCCGCGTCGACCAGATCACGCCGGCCGACGCCGAGGCCGTCGCGCGGCACCTCCTCAAGGCCACCACGGCGAGAGACGACCTCGACGCGGTGCGCGAAGTCGATACCGCCTACTCGATCGCCGGCCTCGGGCGCTTCCGGGTCAACGTCTACAAGCAGCGAAGCTCGTTCGCCGCCGTGCTGCGCGCCATCCCCGAGCGCATTCCCACCATGGAGGAGCTCGGCGTCGCCGTCGCCTGTCGCCAGCTCGTCGACAAGGAGCGCGGCCTGGTGCTCGTCGTAGGCGCTGCCGGTAACGGCAAGAGCTCGACATTGGCGTCGATGATCGGCCACATCAACCGCAATTCGGCGATGCACATCGTCACCATCGAGGACCCCATCGAGTTTCTCCACCAAGACGCGAAGAGCTCGGTGAGTCAGCGCGAGGTGGGCATCGACACGCCCACGTTTGCGTCGGCGCTCCGCGGAGCGCTACGGCAAGACCCCGATGTCATTCTCCTCGGCGAAATCCGCGACGAAGAAACGATGGAGATCGCCCTCATGGCCGCAGAGACGGGCCACCTCGTCCTCTCGACGCTGCACACGCCCGACGTCTACCGCACCGTGAGCCGTATGCTTTCGCTCTCGACAGGCGATCCGAAGGAGGTACGCGAGCGGATCGCCGACACGCTCCAGGGCATCGTCGCGCAGCGCCTCGTTCCGCGCGCCGACGGGCAGGGGATGATCCTCGCCTCGGAGGTCCTCATCGTGACGGGCACCGTTCGCGAAGCTTTGAAGCGCCCCGAGAACAACCCGCCGCTGAAAGATCTCATCGAGAAGGGGACCCACCCCTACGGCATGCAGACGTTCGAGATGCACCTCAAGCACCTTTTGGCGCAGGGCATCATCGATCGCGACGCCGCGCGCGCCGCTACGGGTTTTTGAGAGGTGTTCTCGCGCCGAAAGTGAGCTAAGAAGCGGGCCATGGCCGTCAGGCACGACTACACGCTCGGCGAGGTAAGGGCGCTCTACGATCTCCCCCTCTTCGAGCTCATCGATCGCGCGCGCGAGGTTCACCTCGCCCACCACCCGAAGGGCGCCGTCCAGCTTTGCACGCTCCTCAGCGTCAAGACGGGCGGTTGCCCCGAAGACTGCGCCTACTGTCCGCAATCGAGCCACTACGAAACGCCGGTTTCGGGCGAGAAAATGCTCTCGGTGGGCGACGTCCTCGGCGCGGCCGAACGCGCGCGCTCGGCGGGCGCCACGCGGTTTTGCATGGGAGCTGCCTGGCGCGAGGTGAAAGAGGGCCCCGCCTTCGATCGCGTCATCGACATGATTCGCGGCGTGAAGGGCATGGGCCTCGAAGCCTGTTGCACGCTCGGCATGCTCACCGAAGAGCAAGCGCGCCGCCTCAAAGAGGCCGGGCTCGACGCCTACAACCACAACGTCGACACCTCGCGCGACAACTACCGCTCGATCATCTCGACCCGCACCTACGACGACCGGCTCGTGACGCTCCGCGCCGTCCGCAAGGCGGGCATCACGGTGTGCACGGGCGGCATCATCGGCATGGGCGAATCGATCGACGATCGCTGCAAAATGCTCGTCGAATTGGCGTCGCTCGATCCGCACCCCGAGAGCGTCCCCATCAACGCGCTCGTTCGCGTCGAGGGCACGCCGCTCGAGTCCCTGCCCCCGGTCGATCCGCTCGACTTGGTGCGCATGATCGCCTGCGCGCGCCTCCTCATGCCGAGCGCGATGGTCCGGCTATCGGCCGGCCGCACCGAAATCCCGCGCGAAGCGCAGCTCATGTGCCTCTACGCCGGCGCCAACTCCATCTTCTACGGCGACAAGCTCCTCACCACGCCGAACCCCGAAAAGGACGACGACGCCTCGCTCCTGCGCGAGGCTGGCCTCACGGCCATGGCGCCGCTCTAGGCCTGCCGAATGGCGCGTTGACAGCGCGGCGCTATCCTGGTCTAACACCGACAGTCGCTAGGGGTGCCCCGCAGGGCTGAGAGGGCCGTGAAATTCGGCCAACCCTTCGAACCTGAACCGGGTCATTCCGGCGGAGGGAAGCGGCGGGCACCTGCCCTTCGCCTCCCCCCAAAGAAATTGGGAGATGAGATGAGCGGACCCTCGAAGACCATCCAAGTAAACGAAGAGCGCCTTTCCGCCATCACCACGGGACCGCTCCCGAGCTCGCGCAAAGTCCACGCGTCGGGCTCGCTCCACGCGTTCGTCCGAGTCCCCATGAGGGAGATCGCCCAGTCGCCCACACGCTTCCACGCGAGCCAGCCGGGCGAGGCGGCCCCCGAGATCCCGAATCCTCCGGTTCACGTCTACGACACGAGCGGTCCCTACACCGATCCGAGCGCCGCCATCGACGTTCGCCAGGGGCTCGCGCCGCTCCGCGCCGATTGGGTGCGAAGCCGCGAAGACGTGCAGGAGCTCGCCACGACGTCGTCGGCGTTCGGTCGCGCACGCCGCGCCGATGCAAAGCTGAACGGCCTCCGCTTCCACATGTCGCGTAAGCCCCTCGTCGCCAAGTCGGGCCACAACGTGAGCCAGCTCCACTACGCGCGACGCGGCATCATCACACCCGAGATGGAGTTCGTCGCCATCCGAGAAAACCAGAAGGTCGAGGCCAAGCTCGCCCACCAACACGAAGGCGTCACGTGGGGCGCCACCATCCCGCGCGTCATCACCCCCGAGTTCGTCCGCGACGAGGTGGCCCGCGGCCGCGCCATCATCCCCGCGAACATCAACCACCCCGAAGTCGAGCCGATGATCATCGGCCGCAACTTCCTCGTGAAGATCAACGCCAACATCGGCAACTCCGCGGTCACCTCGTCGATCGAGGAAGAAGTCGAGAAAATGGTGTGGGCCATCCGCTGGGGCGCCGACACGGTGATGGATCTCTCGACGGGCAAGAACATCCACGAAACGCGCGAGTGGATCGTCCGCAACAGCCCCGTTCCCATCGGCACGGTGCCCATCTATCAGGCGCTCGAGAAGGTCCACGGCAAGGCCGAAGAGCTCACCTGGGAGATCTTCCGCGACACGCTCATCGAACAGGCCGAGCAAGGCGTCGACTACTTCACCATTCACGCCGGCGTTCGCCTCGCCTACGTGCCGCTCACGGCTCGGCGCGTCACCGGTATCGTCTCACGCGGGGGGGCCATCCTCGCCAAATGGTGTCTCGCGCACCACCAAGAGAACTTCCTCTACACCCGCTTCGAAGAGATCTGCGAGATCATGAAGGCCTACGACGTGAGCTTCAGCTTGGGCGACGGCCTACGGCCGGGATCCATCGCCGACGCCAACGACGAGGCGCAGTTCGCCGAGCTCGCCACGCTGGGCGAACTCACCAAGGTCGCGTGGAAGCACGACGTGCAGACGATGATCGAGGGCCCCGGGCACGTGCCCATGCAGCTCATTCGCGAGAACATGACGCGCCAGCTCGAAGTCTGTCACGAGGCTCCGTTCTACACGCTCGGGCCGCTCACCACCGACATCGCGCCGGGCTACGACCACTTCACGAGTGGCATCGGCGCGGCCATGATCGGCTGGTTCGGCTGCGCCATGCTCTGTTACGTCACACCCAAAGAGCACCTCGGCCTCCCCGACAAGAACGACGTCAAAGAGGGTGTCATCACCTACAAGATCGCCGCCCACGCCGCCGATCTCGCCAAGGGGCACCCCGGCGCGCAGGCGCGCGACAACGCCCTCTCCAAGGCTCGCTTCGAGTTCCGGTGGGAAGATCAGTTCAACCTCGGCCTCGATCCCGAGCGCGCGCGCGCCTTCCACGACGCCACGCTCCCGGCCGAGGGCGCCAAACTCTCGCATTTTTGCTCGATGTGCGGCCCGCACTTTTGCTCGATGAAGATCACGCAAGACGTGCGCGAGTACGCCGAGTCGCTCGGTGTCAGCGGAGAAGACGGCCTTCGAAAGGGGCTCCAAGAGAAGGCCGAAGAATTTCGAGAAAAAGGGGCCGAGATCTATCGTTGAAACCCGTCGGTCGCGTGCGACCGCCGACGCCCAACATGTAGAGCGGGCGTTTGGCGAGGTTCTTGGGCTCGGGCGGACGCGGCGCTCTCGCCACGCGCGTATCGCTCGGCAGATCGACGTTTTGCGAGAGCGGCAAGGTGATGCGCCGATCGGAGCATTCGCCGGCGGACCACTCGTCGAAGACTACCGGCACCGACGGATATTTGGGCGTCGACCAGAACGCCGTCCACATGGCGGCGTCGGGCTCGCACGCGAGGCCGTCGTCGCCGCACTCGCAGGTGCGGGTCTCGCCGTGGTGCACACCGTTGACTTGAAAATGGAGATGCGGCCCGGTCGACCACCCCGTCGAGCCCGCGGTCGCCAGCTTCTGGCCCTGCCGAACACGTTCACCGCACCGCACGTCGGCGGGCAGCGAATCGCCGTCGAGGTGCAGGTAGACCGAAGCGGTTCCGTCGCCATGATCGACGACCACGTAGTTGGCGAGATCGACGCACGCCGACGTCTCGCACCCGGCGTGGCTGCTCGCCTTGAGGTGCGTGACGACTCCTTCGCGCGCGGCGCTCACCGCGAAGTGCGAGCCGTTCGCAAAATCCCAAGCGTGTTTTCCGCTGCCCACGTGGTCGGCGTAAAACGAGTCGTTGCAATCTTGCGTGAGCTCCATCGCGAGGCCCGGGGCCCACGGGAGCTTGTAGGGCCCGGCGTGTGCCAAGCTGGAAGTAAGCGCGACGAAGCTCGTGAGCGCGGCCAGGTGATTCGGAAAGGGTCGCATCCGACCAAAGGAGGTTAGCCTCCGACGTTGGTCGCATCCATGTGAGAATGCTCTTACACCGCAGTGATTTCAGAGCTTTGCCGGGTGTACGGAGTTCCGTCCCGGACTTTGACGCGCGCGGCGAAAATTTGGCCTTCGGACTCGAAAGCGTCGAGGACCTGTGCCCGCAGCGAAGCGGCATCGCGCTCCGCGCGGCCGAAGTCTAGGGCGTGTCTCTGAATTCTGGTACCCGTAAACGTGC
>DATEMX010000139.1:0-2433 GCA_035275365.1 Polyangiaceae bacterium
CGCCGGGCCTGAGGGCGCCGTCGAGTGAAAATTGGAAGATCTCGAGCACCTGGTAGGCCACGCCGACACCGATCGGAATCTCGAGGAACCGACCGCCTTGATCGCCAGCACCGCCCGCCGTGTAGTTGACCCAAGTGTAGCCGGCCCCCGCGAAGGCATAGGGCTTGATCGTCCCAGGAACGGGGAGCGTGAGCCGCGCGCGCAGCCCCACGACGTTAAAAACCGCGTCGGCGCCCGAAGGCGCATCGACGCCGAGCTGATAGTGAAGGTAGTAAGGGCCGAAGTTGATGAGCGGCAGGAGCGACACCTCCGCGCGCGCGCCGTAGGCGACCCCAAGCTTGAGGTTGGCCGGCGCATCGGCCGAGCGCTTGACGATGCCCACCTCGGGTCCGACCGTGAGGAGGGCATGGGCCGGCCGCGCGCTCGAGAGCCCGAGCAGAACGATCGCAGAGCCGCCGAAGATTTTCGTAGGAGAGAGCATGGCGGCATGGAACACGGTTTCAACTCCTTTGAGAAGCAAGTTCTGACGCGCGCGGGCGGTGACCCGTGCGACCAGCTATTGAACACCTACCGCGGCACTCGTAGAATGTGATGACTACCCCGGGGGGGACCCATGGCAGCGGAAACCGTCCTCATCATCGACGACGAGGAAGCGGTGCGGCGGGCGTTCGGGCGCCTTCTTCAGCGCGCGGGCTACGAGATACTTTTTGCCGAAGACGGCGTCGACGGCCTCGCCAAGATCCGCGAGACCAACCCGGGCGCGGTGCTCCTCGACCTCAACATGCCCGGGCTCAGCGGTCTGCAGGTTCTCGCGGAATGCTCGCGCACCTCGCCGGAGACTCCCGTCATCGTCATCTCGGGTACGGGCGTCATCGAGAACGTCGTTCAAGCCCTGCGATGCGGCGCCTGGGACTACGTGACCAAGCCGGTCGAGGACGTGCAGCTCCTCGTTCAGGCCGTCATTCGAGCGCTCGAGCGTTCGACGCTCGTCCGCGAAAACCGAGCGCAGCGCGCTCACCTCGAGCGGCTCAACGTACGCCTCACCGAGGCCGTGGAAGAGCTTCGCGCCGACCAAGAAGCGGGCAAGCGCGTCCAGTTCCAGCTCTTGCCGCCCGACCGGCTACGCATCGGCGCTTACGAGTTCACGCGGCGGCTCTACCCTTCGCAATACTTGAGCGGCGACTTCATCGACTATTTCCCGGCGGGCGAACATCACGCGGCGATGTACCTCGCCGACGTGTCCGGGCACGGCGCTGCCTCCGCTTTCGTGACGGCCATGCTCGCCACCCTGATCGGACGCTATCGCGAGGCGCTGACGCGCGGCGAAAGTGACGTCGTCTTGTGGCCCGATCGCCTGCTCGAAAACTTGAACCGCGATCTCGGGCTGCAGAAACTCCGAAAACACGTCACCATGTTCTATTGTGTCGTGGATCTTCGCACGAACCGGCTCAGCTTCAGCAGCGCGGGGCAGTATCCCTTTCCTCTGCTCGATGACGGCGACCGCGTCCACGTGCTCGAATGCTCGGGCCGTCCGCTCGGCCTCTTTGCCGACGCGCGCTTCTCGCGACGCGACGTTTCGCTCGACGCAACGCGGCGCGTCCTCTTGCTCTCCGACGGCGTCCTCGAACTTCTCGAAGAGCCACCGGGAGAGCGCAAGATCGACCGGCTCGTTCGCTCGTTTCGTGCGAGCGACGACATGGACGCCATCGTGGCGGCGTTCGGCATCGATGCTCAGGCGAGGCCGCGTGACGACGTGGCCCTCTTACTCGTCGAGAAGGGAGCGGCTCATGGCTGAAGGAAGGGTTCTCTACGCCGACAACGAGGACGTGCACGTCCTGCGCTACATGGGGGACATTCGGCATCCGCTCGCGCCTTCGATCAGCGCCTTCGTCGACGACCTCCTCGATCGCATGGGTCCGGGCGACCTGGTCTTCGATCTCTCGGCGGCCGAAGCGATCGATAGCACGAACTTGGGTGAGCTCGCCCGCATCGCCAACCTGCTCCAGACCCACACCGGCAAGCGGGCCATCATCGCGGCCCCACGGCCGGAGGTCTTGCGGGTGCTCTGCAGCATGGCCTTCGACGAGGTGTTCCACATCAGCTCCGACCCTCCGGCGAGCGAAGGCGGCGAGCCCATCCCCGCGGTCTCCGTGGCAGCCGATGCTTCTTTGCACCTCATCTTGAACGCACATCGCCGCCTCATGCAGATGAACGAAAAGAACCGCGACCAATTCTCCGAGGTCGTAGAGCTCATGGAAACCGAGATCACGAACGGCGACCGGCGCCCATGACCGAGCGTGATTATGCCCTCGCGGAGCGCGTTGACGCCGCCTGCGCACGCCCACCTTCATATGCGCGGCGACGCCGACATGCGTTACGCGAGGCGCCGGCGTGTGCGCGCGCATGTCGCTAGCGCGTCGCCTATCCGAAGGT
>DATEMX010000140.1:0-2443 GCA_035275365.1 Polyangiaceae bacterium
AGGGGCGACACCGACAGCGAACTCTTCTTTCACCTCTTTCTCTCGTTTTTGCACGACTCCGGGAGCCTCGACCAAAGCCCCAATAGCGCCGCCGCCACGCGCGCCGCGCTGCGCGCAACGATCTCGCTCATCGAGCGGCTCCGCGCCGAAGCAGGCGCCTCGGGCAACGGCATGAACTTGCTCGTCACCGATGGCGAGCACATGGTCGCCGTCCACGGCAGCGTCACCATGGGCTATCAGGTCATCAAGGGTCGACCTGATCTCGAGAGGCTCCTCGGCGACGACACGCTCCGGCGCATTCGCATTCCCGACATGGCGTCATGTCGCTTCTGCCTCGTGGCCTCGGATTTCGACGACGAACCTCGCGGATGGACGACCGTGGCGCCCCACGCGATCGTCACCATCACCCGCACGGATGACCCGACCGTCGAAGATCTCTAGCTTCGCCGCCGCGCCCCTCTGGGCTTGGCTCGCGCTGACGACAGCATGTGCAAACAGCCACGGCCCGGGGCCGGGTTTTGCTACGGCGACCGAGCTGCCCCAGCGGCAACGCCGGCCCGACGGCGTCGTCGTCGATCCGAGCCCCAAGCTCGTGCCCCCGGCGACGGCCGCTGACACGCGAGATGAGATCGTCACCCTCAAGCCTCCCCTGCCGGAGAAGGCCGCGCGGGCCGTGGTGGTCGCATTCTTTCGCGCCGTCGTCGCCGAGGATATCGATGCCATCGCCGATCTCTTCGCCGAGGGGGCGAGCGCGCCCGGCAAGACCGGCAAGGGCGGCCACCAAGGGCTCGTCGACCATTGGCGCGGACGCCTGAGACACTTTCGATACCAGGCGCTTTCCGGCGAGATGCTGTTTCAGGACTCCGACGTCGAGGCGTACCGTTTCGACGATCTGGAGACGGCCTTCGCCGGACGGCCAGCGCGACCTGCCGAGATGAACCGCGACGATCTGCTCTTGCGCGTCCCTTTGCTCATCGTGCGTGCGGGGAGCGATCGCGTGTTCGGCGACGAGATCGTCTTTCTGCTGAAACCAGAACACGATCGCTTTCGCGTGAGACACCTCTACGAAGATTTCCAGCTCCCCTGACCTCGCGACAGCCGTTCGGGTTCCTGGTAGCTTGAAATGAAATGGCGTCTTCGGGGTCCGCCACCTGTTCACGCTGCGGGACCACCTTCGCGGTTGGTGTTCCAAGGTGTCCCTTCTGCGGCGTGTCGGCGCTTCCCGCTGCTTCGCCTTCGCCTTCGCCTTCACCGCCGCCCGCGGGTTCGCCTTCGCGCACGCCCGGGCTTCGGGACGAGACCTCTCCAGGCCGATTGCCCGACCTCGCAATCCCCTCGATTGCCGCTGCGATCATCCTCGCCGGAGCGGTGGCCATCGCCCTCCTCGCTCGACGAGCCAATACCACCAGCGTCCTCGTCTCCGCGCCCAGCGCGGCGGCGCCGCCCTCTCCCGACCCGAGCACCCTGGCCCCACGAGCCTTACCATCTGCCTTCACCCGCGTCGATGCCAGCGATCTCTATCCACGCGTCAAAGAACAAGCCCAAGCTTGGGGGCGCGACGTGCTCTTGCAGTCGATCGCCGCCGGTCCCGTCGTCGGCGACAAGGTCGACCTCCTGGCGTCGGATGGCGCCGTCGTCTACGTGTTCGCCAAACGCGACGCACCTCTCTCCAGCGGTCCTGGCCGGCTCGCGCTCACCGTGACACGCAACGGCATCCAATCGTCGCCGATGCCCGAGCCTGCGAAGGCAGAAGGCTCGGCGCGCGAGGCCCCGCTCCAAATCGGCGAGCCGAACTGCGTCTTCGACGCGGCCGTCAAAGCCGCGCACGCGTCGGGCATCCCCGCCGAGTTGCCGATGAGGCTCCGCTACGAAGCGGACGCCGCGTCGAGGCGAAGCGTGTGGACGGCCAAAATCCCCGGGCGCCGTGATCTCGATCGCGTCATGGACGGCCAGTCCTGCGCCGTGCTGCTCCGAAAGTAGTGCCGCGCGCTCGGCCATGCCCGCCTTCGGGCAGAGGGGCTCCGGGCGACGCGGGGACTACGATCGTCGAGCGGAGGTGCCCATGGCTCAATGCGAAGTTTGCGGCAACGAGTACGACAAGACCTTCAAGATCGTGATGCAGGAGCAGCCTCACACCTTCGACAGCTTCGAGTGCGCCATTCAGGCGCTCGCGCCGCGGTGTGCGCACTGCGGCTGCCGCGTGATTGGCCACGGCGTGGAAAAAAGCAGCGACATCTACTGCTGCGCCCACTGCGCCGCGCGCGCCGGAGCGCCCGACCTCAGGGACCGGGCTTGAGCGTGGAAGGGTAGATACCGTTGAGCCACGGGTCGGGAAAGCCGACCCGCTGCGCCGTGTCGCGCGAGTAGTCGATGAGGCCGCGGTAGTTGCGGAGCTGATCGCAAAAGCGGTTCTCTTCGCATCGCACGTGCGCAGGGTCGTCCG